>NZ_JBFAPT010000017.1:140870-241803 GCF_040676845.1 Nonomuraea sp. NPDC049504 | reverse complement strand
CATTCCGAACCCGGAAGTTAAGCTTCCCAGCGCCGATGGTACTGCACTCGGGAGGGTGTGGGAGAGTAGGTCACCGCCGCACAAACTTTCAAGGAAAGGGCTCCGACACCAGGTTCTGGTGTTGGGGCCCTTTCCGCATGTCCGGCCCCCCTTTTTTCTTCCGCATGCCCCGGGGTCTTTTGGGGGCTGGGGTCTTTCGGATGGCCGCTCATTCTCTTCGAGGGCCGGGACTTCTTCGGTGGTGCTGGGCTTGGGGCCGACCGTGCTGGAGACGGTTGGGGTGGCGGGTTGGTTGGTGATGTCGTGATAATGCTCGAATGGCCGGGGTTTGGGTGAAGGTGGTGGGGCTGCTTTTTGGGGTGGTGGGGTTGGTTGTGCCCTTAGCGGTGGCTGGTGAGGTGAGGGCGGCCAATGCTGGTGGGGAGCGGGAGCCGGTGAGTACGGGTCCAGTGGCGCCGGTGGGTGTGGGGCCGGTTCGGGGCAGTAAGGGGCCGAGTTCAGTGAGGGCTGTGCCAGGTCAGATGGGTGCTCGGGCGACTCAAGTTGGTGTTGGGGTGGGTCAGGTTGATGACCGGGTGAGCGTGGGGGTGGAAGGCGAGGCGGTGTTGCGGGTTGGGGGTGCTTGGGTGGGGTTAGGGAAGAAGGCGGCGGCCCGGCAACTGGTGGTGGGGCGGCGGCGGGTTGTTGAGAGGCCGGAGGTGCCGGCCAGGGTTATTTCGGAGCGGCTTGATCGGTATCTCGCGGGGCGGGTCGGGCGGGTTGCGGTGATGGTCGAGGAGATGGGGGCCGGGCGCAGTTATCGGTATCACGCGGGTGAGCGGATGATCACCGCCAGTGTGGCCAAGGTGCAGATACTTCTCGGGGTGTTGCTCAGGACCAGGTGGAAGGCGTTGCCGGCCGGGGTGCGGCGGGATGCTGAGCGGATGATTCGGTACAGCGACAACCATGCGGCCGATCGGTTGTGGGAGCGGATCGGCGGGGTGTCGGGGTTCGATGCGGTGGGCAGGAAGTTTGGGCTGCGGGACACGCGGGGGGTGGCGGGGACGTGCGTGGATCTGTACTGCTGGGGGATCACCCCGACGTCCGTCGACGATCAGGTGCGGCTCATGAGGGCGCTGGTCTCCAAGAAGGGGCCGCTTAAGGAGAAGGATCGCGCGCGGGTGCTGAGCCTTATGGGCGCCGTTGTGGACGGGCAGAACTGGGGGGTCAGTGCGGCCGCGTGCCGTGGGGAGGGGGTGGTGCTGAAGAACGGCTGGCTCAAGCGTGTGTCCAACAAGCGCTGGGCGACGGCCAGCGTCGGGCTGATCAGGAGCGACGGGCGGGACTTCGCGCTCGCGGTGCTGAGTGAGGGCAGCCCTCAGGTGGAGTACGGCATAGCGACCGTCGAAGGCGTCGCCGAGCGCGTCATGCGGGCTTTTCGGAACTGCCCGGAGTGACGGGACTGCCTGAGCCTGACGGGCTGCGCGGCCGGGTGCGCTGTGCGGGGTCCGCGGGCCTTCCCGGGGTGATGGGTATCGAGGTTCGGCGCTGTGCGGGGTTTTCGGAGGTGCCCGGGGTGCCGAGTTTTCGCTGTCAGGTGAGGGTTTTCGAGGTGGTTGGGGTGACGAGGCGGTAGCCGACGCCGCGGACCGTTTGGATGAGCTGGTCGTCCTCGTCGCCCAGGCGCGCTCGCAAACGTTTGACGTGGACCGCGATGGTGTTCGTCGAGGTGTTGGCGGCGGCGTGCCAGACGTGGCGCATGATCTGCTCGCGGGTGACCGTGCGGTCGGCGTTGCGCATGAGGTACTGCAGCAGCTCGAACTCGCGTAGCGGCAGGTGGACGGCGCGGCCGGCGACGCGTACCTGGTAGGCGTGGACGTCCAGCTCGACGCCGCCGACGGTGAGCACCTTGCGCGACTCGGGGGAGCTGGCCTGGATGAACGGCAGCAGTTCCGGCACCCGGTAGGGCCGGGCCACGCAGGCGGCGGCGCCGGCCGCGAGCGCGCGTACGGCCTGCTCGGCATGCCCCTCTCCGACGCCGAGCAGGACGGGTACGGTGCGCGCGCGGCGTACGGCGCGGACGAACTCGACCGGGTCGATGACCGGCAGTGTGGCCGCGACGAGCACCACGTCCGGCTGCAGGGCTCCGGCCTGCAGCAGCCCTTGGGCGCCGTCGGGCGCCCCGGTGACGGCCACGCCCTCGCGTTCGAGGGCGGTGGCGACGTCGTCCACCACGGAGCCGTCGGGGTCGGCGATGAGCAGTACGGGCTTGGCCCTCGTGTCCCCGTTCATCGTGGGCGCCGCCTGCTGGGGGGTCATCAGCCGAAGCGCCCCGTGATGTAGTCCTCGGTGGCCTTCTCTGAGGGGTTGGTGAACATGCGGGACGTCTCGTCCATCTCGATGACCTTGCCGGGCTTGCCCTGTTCGGCGAGGTTGAAGAAGGCGGTGCGGTCGCTGACCCGGGCGGCCTGCTGCATGTTGTGGGTGACGATGACGATCGTGTACTGGTCCTTCAGCTTGGCCATGAGGTCCTCGATGGCCAGCGTGGAGATCGGGTCGAGCGCCGAGCAGGGCTCGTCCATGAGCAGGACCTCGGGCTGGACGGCGATCGCGCGGGCGATGCAGAGCCGCTGCTGCTGGCCGCCGGACAGGCCGGCGCCGGGCTTGTTGAGGCGGTCCTTGACCTCGTTCCAGAGGTTGGCGCCCTTGAGCGACTCCTCCACGATGGCGTCGGTCTCGGATTTGCTGACGCGGCGGTTGAGGCGGAGCCCGGCGGCCACGTTCTCGTAGATCGACATCGTGGGGAACGGGTTCGGGCGCTGGAAGACCATGCCGATCATGCGGCGGACGGAGACGGGCTCGACGGTGGGGGCGTAGAGGTCGTCGCCGTCGAGCAGTACCTTGCCCTCCACGCGCGCGCCGGGGATGACCTCGTGCATGCGGTTGAGCGTGCGCAGGAACGTCGACTTGCCGCAGCCGGAAGGGCCGATGAACGCGGTGATCGACCGCGGCTCGATGGTCATCGACACGTCCTCGATCGCCTTGTGCGACCCGTAGTACGCGTCGAGGCCCGATACCTGGATCTGCTTGGACATTGTGGTGGTTACCCCCTATCGGCCCTTGGCGGGCGCACGCCACCAGGCGATGAGACGCGCCACCAGGTTGAGCAGCATGACGATCAGGATCAGCGTGAGGGCTCCGGTCCACGCCCGGTCGATGGCGGTGTCGTTGGGACGGGCCGCCTGGTCGAAGACGAAGAGGGGAAGGCCCATCTGCGGCCCGTTGAACGGGTCGTTGTTGATGGAGTTGGTGAAGAACACCGTCATCAGCAGCGGCGCGGTCTCGCCGGCGACGCGGGCCACGGCCAGCATGACGCCGGTGACGATGCCGGTGAACGCGGTCGGCAGCACGACCTTGACGATGGTGCGCCACTTGGGGACGCCCAGCGCGTACGCGGCCTCGCGCAGGTCGCCGGGCACCAGGCGCAGCATCTCCTCGGCGGACCTGACGACCGTCGGCATCATCAGGATGGACAGGGCGAGCGCGCCCGCCCAGCCGGAGTAGGGGAAGCCGAGGAACAGGATCCAGAACGCGAGGACGAACAGGCCGGCGACGACCGAGGGGATGCCGGTCATGACGTCCACGAAGAAGCTGATGGCCCGGCTGAGGCGGCCGCCCTGGCCGTACTCGACGAGGTAGATGGCGGTGAACAAGCCGATCGGGACCGAGATGACGGAGGCGAGCAGGACCTGTTCGAGGGTGCCGACGATGGCGTGGTACGCGCCGCCGCCGGCGTCCCTGGCGCCGATGCCGTTCATGGAGTGGGTGAGGAACTCCAGGTCGAACCGGGCCAGGCCGTTGGAGATGACCAGCCACAGCACGGAGACGAGCGGCACGACGGCGAGCGCGAACGCCAGGTAGACCAGGCCCTGGACGACCCGGTCCTTGATGCGGCGGCCGGTGGAGATGTGTTGGATCGAGGTCATGCGCCGGCCCTCGCGTACTCCTTGCGGCGGTTGATGACCACGCGCGCGCCCATGTTGACCAGCAACGTGATGAGGAACAGCACCAGGCCGGACGCGATCAGCGCGCCTCTGCCGATCTCGGTGGCCTCGCCGAAGCCGTTGGCGATGTTGGCGGCGATGCTGTTGGCGTGCGGGGTGAGGATCTCGAAGGTGATGTCGAAGGTGGCGGGGAAGATGAGCGCGACCGCGATGGTCTCGCCCATGGCGCGGCCGAGGCCGAGCATGGCGGCGCTGATGACGCCGGGGCGGCCGAACGGCAGGACGGCCATCCTGATCATCTCCCAGCGGGTCGCGCCGAGCGCGAGCGCCGCCTCCTCGTTCATCTTGGGCGCCTGGAGGAACACCTCGCGCGAGATGGCCGCGATGATCGGCAGGATCATGATGGCCAGCACGATGCCGCCGGCGAGCATGGTCTTGCCGCCGATCACGCCTTCGCCGGCGAACAGCGGGAACCAGCCGAGGTGCTCGTTCAGCCACTGCGACGGCGTCCGCATGAGCGGCACCAGGAACGCCAGGCCCCAGAGGCCGTAGACGACGCTGGGGACCGCGGCGAGCAGGTCGATGAGGTAGCCGAGGGGTGCGGCGAGCCTGCGGGGGGCGTAGTGCGAGATGAACAGCGCCACGCCGACGGCGATCGGGGTGGCGATGACCAGGGCGAGCGCGGAGCTGAGCACGGTGCCGAAGGCCAGCGCGGCGATGCCGAACACCTGCTGGCCGTTGGGGTCCCAGGTCAGCTCCGTGAGGAAGGACGCCTTGTTCGCCTGGAGCGCCGGGATGGCCTCGCCGATGAGGAACACGGCGATGGCCGCCATGATCCCCAGCAGGACGACGCCGGCGGCGGTGGAGGCGAAGCGGAAGGGGCCTTCACCGAGGCTGCGCCGCGAGGCGGACCGGCTGGTGTCCGGTCCGCCCTCACGGGTACGTACGTCGGTCGTCATCAGCTGCCTAGGAGATGGCCTCGACGGCGGTCCTGACCTTGGTGAGCAGCTCGCCCGAGAGCGGGGCGTAGCCCAGCTCCTTCAGCGCCGCCTGACCCTCGTCGCTGGCGGTGTAGGTGAGGAAGCTCTTGACGATCTTCTGCTGGTCGGCCGGCAGGCCCTTCTCGCAGGTGATCTCGTACGTCACCAGGACGATCGGGTAGGCGCCCGGGGTCTTGGTGGCGTAGTCGATGGACAGGGCGAGGTCGTTGCCGGTGCCCTTGACCTCGGCGGTCTCGACGGTCTTGGCCGCGCTCTCCGGGGTGAGCTCGACGTACTCGCCGGCACCGTTGGCGACCTTGGCCTTCTGCAGCGAGGAGTTCTCGGCGTAGGAGAGCTCGACGTAGCTGATCGCGCCCTCGGAGTCCTTCACGCTGGCGGCGATCTGGTCGGAGCCCTTGGCGCCCTGACCCTTGGCCTCGGCGGGCCAGGCCTTGCCCGGCTCGTACGGCCAGTCGCCGGTGGCCTTGAGGAACTTGGTGAAGTTGTCGCTGGTGCCCGACTCGTCCGAGCGGTGGACGGCCTGGATGGGCGTGGACGGGAGCTGGGCGTCCGGGTTCTCGGCCTTGATGGCCGGGTCGTCCCACTTCGTGATCTTGCTGTTGAAGATCCCGACCAGCGTCTTCGGCGACAGCTGCAGGCCGTCCACGCCGGGGAGGTTGTAGACAACGGCGACCGGGCCGGTGACCATCGGGATGTTGATGGCCTTGCCGGTCTTGCAGCGCGCGTCGGCCTGGGCGGGCTCGTCGTCCTTCAGCGCAGAGTCGGAGCCGGCGAAGGCGACCGTGCCCTGGATGAACGCCTGCACGCCCGCGCCGGAGCCGCTGGGCTGGTAGTTCAGGGTCACACCAGGGTTCGTGGCCGTGAAGTTCTTCGTCCACTCGGTGATCGCATTGGCCTGGGCAGAGGAGCCTGCGGCGTTGATCGAGCCACTCAGACCGTTGTCGTTGCCCGCGGCGGGCGCGGCGGCGGTCGCGGAGGTCGTGCCGCTGCCCGAGGGGTTGTTGTTGTCTGTGCCGCACGCAGCGAGCGAGAGCGCGCCGACGACGGCGACGGCGGCGAGCCGGCCTGCATACTTCACGGTTGGGTTCCTCCCACTTGATCCTTAGTCGCCATGAAGCTATGCAGCGAAGGTGACTCGCCTCCCGAGAGCGGATGAACGGACGGTGAACGCTGCGGGTCGGTGAGCTGCACCGATTCACCGTCAGGTGCCTCTTGGTGAACGGCTCACCACGGATCAATGGTGAGAATGGAGGCATGACGTATCGCGTGGTCGTGGTGTGCATGGGGAACATCTGCCGGTCTCCGATGGCGGAGGTGGTGCTGCGCGAGGTGCTCGCGGACCGCGGCCTCGGCGCGCAGGTCGTGGTCGACTCCGCCGGCACCGGCGGGTGGCACGTGGGCGATCCGATGGACGAGCGGGCGCTGGAGATCCTCACCCTGCGCGGCTACGACGGGTCGGCGCACCGGGCCAGGCAGTTCACCAAGGACTGGTTCGACCGGTACGACCTGGTGCTCGCCATGGATCGGGACAACCTGTCCAATCTGCGGCGGCTGGCGCCTGCTGGGGTGGAGGTGCGGTTGTTCCGGTCGTTCGATCCCGCCGCGCCTGAGGGGGCGGAGGTGCCTGATCCGTACTACGGGGGGCGTGAGGGGTTCGAGGAGGTGCTGGAGCTGGTCGAGTCGGCCGCTGAGGGCGTCGCCAAGCACATCGCCGATGAGATTCGCTGAGGAGCTCGGCACGTCGCACGGGCGGCGGCTGCGGCGGGGCGTGCTGGACGACGGGCGGGCGGTGTTCGTCAAGAGCGGGCCCGCCTCCGAGGTGCTGGTGTCGGAGGCCGCCGGGCTGCGCTGGCTGGGCGAGGTGGCCGCGGTGCCCGAGGTGATCGAGGCCGAGCCTGATCGGCTCGTGCTGGCCTGGGCCCGCGAGGAGCGGCCCGATCGGGCGGCGGCCGAGCGGTTCGGGCGCATGCTGGCGCGGATGCATCGGGCGGGGGCCGAGCGGTTCGGGGCTCCGTGGCCCGGGTTCATCGCCGAGTTGCCGATGGACAACGCGGACGCCCCTGACTGGGCGACGTTCTACGGGGAGCGGCGGGTGCTGCCGTTCCTGCGGGAGGCACGGTTGCCCGCCTCGGACGTCGCGCTGGTCGAGCGGGCCGTGGCGCGGCTGCCGGAGGTGGCGGGGCCGGCCGGGCCGCCCGCCCGGATCCATGGGGATCTGTGGAGCGGGAACGTGTTGTGGTCGTGCGGGCAGGGGGTGCTGATCGATCCGGCGGCGCACGGCGGGCATCGGGAGACGGATCTCGCGATGCTCGATCTGTTCGGGCTGCCGCGGCTCGATCGGGTGCTGGGGGCTTACCGGGAGGAGTGGCCGCTCGCCGAGGGATGGCGGGAGCGGGTGCCGGTGCATCAGCTGCATCCGCTGCTCGTCCATGTGGTGTTGTACGGGGGCGGCTATCGGGACAGCTTGATGGCGGCGGTGCGGCGGGTGCTCTCGCTCTAAGGGGTTCTTCTGCGGCGGTACGCGCGTTGCTGGCAGGCGCGGGAGCAGTAGACGCGGGGGCGGCCCGACGGGGCGGGGTCCAGCTTGTTGCCGCACTCCGCACATGTTTCGTCACGCTTTTCGTCTCGTTCTTGGATGAGGGCTTCGATGCCGTCGAGGATGCGGCGCAGGCCGAACTCGAAGGAGTCCTCGGGGGCGTCCCAGCCGCCCGTCTCCCAGAGGCGGGTGATCGTGGGGTAGGCGGGGAGGCGTTCGTACAGGGAGTCTCTGGCGCCCCACCACTCCTCCTCGGACACGCCGCTGCTGCGCTCCTCGCGCAGGGTCTCGACGAGGGTCAGCGCCTCGGCGTCCATGAAGCGGCCGACCAGGTTGACGGCGGCGATCACCTCGCGGGGGTGGAGCGGGGTGCCGGTGAGGGTGCTCAGCATGCGGTCGAAGAGCGCCACCGCGTTCGGTCCCGGGACGTTGCGGGTGCCTCTGACCTCGGCGAGCCACGGGTGCCGGCGGCGGCAGCGCCAGCCCTGCCTGATCATGGCCTCGAGCCTCGGGCGCCAGCCCGCGCCGGCCGGTTCCTCTTCGTCGGCCAGGTGCTCGCCGATGGCGGTGTCGCGCATCAGGGCGACGAGCTGGTCGCGGCCTGGCACGTGGCGGTAGAGGGACATCGTGGTGAAGCCGAGCCGGTCGGCGACCTTGCGCATCGACAGGCCGTCGAGCCCCTCGGCGTCGGCCAGCTCGATGCCCGCCCGCACGATCCGGTCGAGGTTGAGCCCGGCGCGCGGCGCGCTCTCGTCGTCCCTGTCGCGCCACAACAATTCGACACCGTCGTCCATGGGTCTAGTTTATGGTGTACAAATTCGTGTACGGCATAAACGACAGCAGAGGTGACTCATGGAACAGATCCACGTCTCGCCCGCCGGCGACGACTCCTGGCCCGGCTCGCAGGACCGGCCGTTCGCCACGCTCGAACGCGCCCGCGCGGCGGCTCGCGCGGCGGGTGGGAAGGCGGTCGTGCACCTGCGGGGCGGCGTCCACGTGCTGACCCGCCCGTTCGAGCTGGGGGCCGACGACTCGGGGACGGTCTATCAGGCGGCCGGTTACGGCACCCTGGAGCAGGAGGAGCCCGTCGTCAGCGGCGGGCGGGAGATCACCGGCTGGCGGGTGCGCGGCGACGGGGTCTGGCTGGCCGAGGTCGGCGACCTCGACACCCGGCAGCTCTACGTGAACGGCCGGCGGGCCCCGCGCGCCGCCGTCCCCGGCCTGCCCGGCACGGTCACGGCGACCGAGACCGGCTACGTCACCGACAGCCCTGAGCCGCTGAGCTGGCAGAACGTCGAGTTCGTGCACCGCGGCGTCTACCCGTGGACCGAGGCCAGGCTCCAGGTGGCCGGCATCGCGCGTGCGGGCGGCTCCACCGTGATCACCATGGCGCGGCCCGGGTACGCGTGGGCGTACGCGCTATACCGGTCCGTCTATGAGGGCAACGCCTCCGTCGGCCCCGGCCTGCCCACGTCCGTCGAGAACGACCCGAGCTTCCTGCGCGAGCCGGGCACCTTCGTGCTCGACCGGTCGCGGCCGGGCGCGCACGTGCTGATGTACCTGCCGCTGCCGGGGGAGGAGCCGGCGTCCGCGCGGGTGGTCGCGCCGGTGCTGGAGACGCTGGTACGGCTGGCGGGTGCGCGCGAGGTGGCCCTGCGCGGGCTGGTGTTCGCCGAGGCCACGTGGCTGCGGCCGGAGCGGCCCGAGGGGTTCGTGCACTATCACGGCAGCGGGTTCTACGAGGGCGGGCCGGTCGAGCGGGCCGAACTGGGCGAGGGGTCGTACGTGACGTATCCCTTGAGTTCCGTCACGGTTCCGGCGTGCGTGCAGATCGAGGACGCCGACGGCGTCGAGGTCACGGGGTGCCGGTTCACCCGGCTCGGGGCCACCGGGCTCGGCGTCAGCGGGGGCGGCGGTGTCACCGTACGGCGGTGCGCCTTCGACACGCTGGCCGGCGGCGGCGTCACCGTGACCGGCACCCGGGGCGCCGCGATCGAGGACAACCGGGTGCGCGGGACCGGGCTGGAGCTCAGCGGGTCGCCCGGCATCGCCATCTCCGGCACCCGGGGCTGCGTCGTCGCGCACAACGAGGTCACCGACGTGCCCCACTGCGGCATCGTGGCAGGCCCCGGCGAGGGCACCAGGATCCTGCACAACCTGACCGCCCGCACCCTGCAGGTGCTGGCCGACGGGGGTGGCGTCTACCTGTCGGGGCCGCAGGGCGACTCGGCGGACACCGGCGCCGTCATCCGGGGCAACGTCATCAAGGACACCGTGACGCCGTACAACTTCGGGCTCTACACCGACTACGGCGCCAGCTGGGTGCTCGTCGAGGAGAACGTCGTCATGCGGGCAGACAACACGGCCGTGCTGCACGTCGGGCCGCCGCTGGAGAACGTCACCTACCGGGGCAACTTCTGGGACGCCGACCCGGTGGGGCACGACGATCCGCCGAGCGGGGTGACGTACGAGGGGAACGTCACGATCGCCGACGAAGGCGCGCTGACCGCCGCGACCCAGACCATCCAGGACAGGGCGGGCGTCAGGTCCTGACCGTGGTGCCGTTGAGGCGGTCGATGACCTCGGCGTGCAGGTGACCGTTCGTGCAGACGAGGCTGCCGCCCTCGAGGCCCTTGACGCCGGCGACGTCGGTCCAGACGCCGCCGGCCTCCTCGACGATCACGGTGAGCGCCGCCATGTCCCACGGCGACAGCTCCGGCTCGGCCGACACATCGACCGAGCCCTCCGCGACCATCATGTGCGACCAGAAGTCACCGTACGCGCGGGTCCGCCAGCAGGCGCGGCTCAGGTCGAGGAAGTTGTCCAGCTTGCCGGTCTTCTCCCAGCCGCCGAAGCTCGAGTACGAGAACGACGCGTCCTCCAGGGAGGAGATCGAGGACACCCGCATGCGGGACGCCTTGGTCAGGCTCCTGCCCGTCCACGCCCCGCCCTCGGTCGCGGCCCACCAGCGGCGGCCCAGCGCGGGGGCCGACACCAGGCCGACGACGACCCTGCCGTACTCCATGAGCGCGATCAGGGTCGCCCAGACGGGCACGCCGCGTACGTAGTTCTTGGTGCCGTCGATGGGGTCGATGATCCACGAGCGGGCGCCCCAGCCGGTCTTCCCGAACTCCTCGCCGACCACCGCGTCACGCGGCCTGGCACGGCGCAGCGTGCCCCTGATGGCCTCCTCCACCGCGCGGTCGGCGTCGCTGACCGGCGTCAGATCGGGCTTGGTCTCGACCTTGAGGTCGACCGCCTTGAACCGCCGCATGGTCAGGTCATCGGCGGCGTCCGCCATGACATGCGCGAGGCGAAGATCATCGTTATAACCCTGCACGGTCGCCCACGCTACCGCGTCGGCCATACGGACATCAGTTACCAACGCCCCTTTTCTGGTAACTCTGCTTCCAGTTACTGACCAGTAGCATGTCTCGCATGTCGCAAGATGTCGGTGAGCTTCTGCTGGGGTCGGTCCCGTTCGCCCGGACGCTGGGCATCGTCTTCGAGTCGGTGGGGGACGGGCGGGCGGTCTGCCGCGTCCCTGAGCGGGCCGACCTGGCCAATCACGTCGGCGGGCCGCACGCGGGGGTGCTCTTCACGCTCGCCGAGTCGGCGTCGGGGGCCGCCGTACTGTCCGTCTTCGGTGACCAGCTCGTACGCGCGGTGCCGCTGCCCACCACGGCGACCATCGCCTTTCGCAAGGTCGCTCTGGGCGAGATCAGGGCCGAGGCCCGGCTGACGGTCTCCCGCGCGGACGTCCTGGCGCGGCTGGACGCGGGGGAACGGCCGGAGTTCGACGTGACGGTGGACCTGACGAACCCGGACGGCACCGTCGTCTCCACCTTCACCGTGACCTGGACCCTCCGCCCCAGCCGCGTGTGACGGCCCGCGGACCAGCGGGCGCCGTTGGGGGAAGGCGGGGACCGGCGGGCGCGCTCGCGCTGGCGCCGTCAGGGAGTGTCGCTGCGTCCTTGCGGACGTGTCCGGGGTGCACGGCGGTGGTCGTGGTCAGGGGGCGGGGCAGACCCTGGCGGGGAAGCGCTCCCCTCCATCATCACGGTCAGGGGGTGTCGGCGGGTTCTTCCGCGGGGCGGGGGTCGTCGGCGGTGCCTTCGCGGCTCCACAGGAGGCGGCGCAACGACTCCAGGCGGGCGGGGTCGGCGTTGCCGGCCGCCACCCAGGCGTCGAGGGCGCAGCCTTCGCCCAGGTGGGTGCAGCCCTTCGGGCAGTCGACCGTGCCCTCGACCAGGTCGGGGAAGGCCGCGAGCACCGTCTTCACGGACACGTGGGCCAGGCCGAAGCTGCGTACGCCGGGCGTGTCGATGATCCAGCCGCCCTCGGGCAGCTCAAGGGCGACGGCCGAGGTGGAGGTGTGGCGGCCGCGGCCGGTGACGGCGTTGACCTGGGAGACGGCCCGGTTGGCGTCGGGCACCAGAGCGTTGACCAGGGTGGACTTGCCCACCCCCGAGTGCCCGACCAGGACGCTGATGCGCCCGGCCAGGTGGTCGCGCAACGCGTCGAGCGAGCCGCCCTTGTGCACGACGACGTGCGGCACGCCCAGCGGCTCGTAGAGGGCCACCAGCTCGTCGGGCGGGGCGAGGTCGGACTTGGTGAGGCAGAGCAGGGTGTCGATCTCGGCGTCGAACGCCGCCACCAGGATGCGGTCGATCATGCGCGGCCTGGGCGGCGGGTCGGCCAGGGCGGTCACGATGACGAGCTGGTCGGCGTTGGCCACCACCGGGCGCTCGATGCCGTCGGTGTCCTCGACGTCGTCGGCCGAGCGGCGCAGCATCGACGTGCGGGGCTCGACCCGGACCACGCGGGCCAGCGTGTCGGGTCTGCCGGACACGTCGCCCACCAGCGCGACCCTGTCGCCCACGACGATGCCCTTGCGGCCCAGCTCGCGGGCCTTCATGGCGACCACGAGCCGGCGCTGCGGCGGCTTGCGCTTCTGCGCCGAGCCCTTGGGGCGCTCCGGCTCGACCAGCGTGGTGTAGCGGCCACGGTCGACGGCCACCACGAACCCTTCGACGGCGTCTTCGTGCGCAGGACGGATCCGGGTCCGCGGCCTGGAGCCCTTGCCCGGCCGGACCCTGACGTCGTCCTCGTCGTACTCCCGCTTCCTCAGCGGTCCGCTCCCATACGCTCGCTCCTTGTTGCTGCTGCTGACAGTGGGCAGACGTCCCACGCCCTGACGGGTGCCGTGTGCCGGCCGGACATTCCCGAGGTCATCGGTGTGCCGTGGGTCCGCGCTCGGACGGCCGCAGCACGGATCCGCCGGGCGGCAGGGTCATATGCAGGGTCATATGGGGAGCCAAGCCGGTGGCGGGACCGTGCTCCGGTCGTGATTCGTCGCCCGTGATCGGGCGGGTGGTGTCGTGCTGTTGGATCTCATGGTCGTGCGCATGGTCGAGCGGGGGGCGGCGCGTTATCACGTGTCACCCTTTTCCGACGTGCCCGGCGCTTCACCGGTGAAACCCGTCATACCGCCGAGGCGAAGGTCTGCCCAGCTCATCGCGATTCCAGCAGCGCCGTCCACATCTGGACGAACTCCGGCAGGGTCTTGGCGGTGGTCGCGATGTTCTCCACCTCGACGCCCGGCACCGCGAGGCCGATCACCGCGCCGGCCGTGGCCATGCGGTGGTCGTCGTAGCTGTGGAAGACGCCGCCGTGGAGCTGCCGGGGCCGGATGAGCAGGCCGTCATCGGTCTCCTCGGCGTCGCCGCCCAGGCGGTTGATCTCGGTGGCCAGCGCGGCGAGGCGGTCGGTCTCGTGGCCGCGCAGGTGGCTCACGCCCCTGATGCGGCTCGGAGAGCCGGCCAGCGCAGCCAGGGCGGCGATCGTGGGGGTCAGCTCGCCCACTTCGTGGAGGTCGGCGTCGAGGCCGGTGACCTGGCCGGTGCCGGTGACCACGAGGTCGGCGCCCGAGCGGGTGACCGTGGCGCCCATGGCGGTGAGCAGGCCGCGCAGCGCGTCGCCCGGCTGCGTGGTGCGCTCAGGCCAGCAAGGGATCGTCACCCTGCCGCCCGTGACCAGGGCCGCCGCCAGGAACGGGGCCGCGTTGGACAGGTCGGGCTCGACCGTCACGTCTCTAGCGGCGATGGGCCCGGGCTCGACCCGCCACACGTCGCGCTCGTGGTCATCGACCGTGACGCCCGCCGCCCTGAGCATCTCGACCGTCATCTCGATGTGCGGCTGCGACGGCACCGGCGGGCCGACGTGACGGATCGTGACACCCTTCTCGTAGCGCGCGGCGGTCAGCAGCAGCCCCGAGACGAACTGCGATGAACCGGACGCGTCGAGCGTCACCTCGCCGCCCGCCGGCGGCCCGCTGATGGTGAACGGCAGCGCGTCGTTGTCGATGCGGGCCCCGAGCGAGCGCAGCGCGTCGAGGATGGGCCCCATCGGGCGCTTGCGCGCATGGGGGTCGCCGTCGAACGAGACGGGCCCGTCGGCCAGCGCCGCCATCGGCGGCACGAACCGCATCACCGTGCCGGCCAGGCCGGCGTCGATGCGCGCGCCGCCGCGGATCGGGCCCGGCGTCACCGCCCAGTCGACCCCCGCCGAGGTCTCGCTCACGGCCTCCAGCGTGGTGCCCAGCGCGCGCAGGGCCGCCACCATGAGGTCGGCGTCGCGGCTGCGCAGGGCCTGCCGGACAGCTCCTGGACCGTCGGCGAGCGCGGCCAGCAGGAGCGCGCGGTTGGTCACCGACTTGGAGCCGGGCAGCGGGACGGTGGCGGCGACGGGAGCCGTCGCCGTCGGTGCGGGCCAGTGCGGAGCGGGCGTGGCGGCGGGCGTGGTGGCGGGCATGGTCAAAGAGTACTGGCCGTCGGCGGCGGGGGTCACAGCCTGTGGATGACGGCTGCCGTACGGTCGCTCCCCGTGGATGACGGCTGCCATGCGGTCGCTCCCTGTGGATGGACGTACCGAAGAGATGGCAGTGTGGGGGCATGTGCGGTAGATACGCCTCGGCGCGCAAGAAGCACGAGCTCCTCGAGGAGTTCCAGGTCGAGCAGGACGGCGACCCCGACAAGGAGCTCGGCGCCGACTACAACGTCGCGCCCACCAAGAACGTCTACGCCGTGCTGAGCCGGGTGCCCAAGGAGGCCGCGCGGGCGGTACGGCAGCTCAGGATCGTCAAGTGGGGCCTGGTGCCGGCCTGGGCCAAGGACCCGTCGATCGGCTCCCGGCTGATCAACGCCAGGGCCGAGACGCTGGCCGAGAAGCCGTCCTACCGGCAGGCGTTCGCCAAGCGCAGGTGCCTGCTGCCGGCGGACGGCTACTTCGAGTGGATGCCGGTCGAGGGAGAAAAGAAGAAGAAGCAGCCGTACTTCATCCATCCGGCCGACGGCGGGGTGCTGGCCATGGCGGGCCTGTACGAGTTCTGGAAGGACCCGTCCAGAGATGACGACGACCCGCTCAAGTGGCTGGTGACCTGCACCGTCATCACCACGGACGCCGAGGACCAGCTCGGCCGCATCCACGACAGGATGCCCATGATGATCGACAGGGACCACTGGGCGGAGTGGCTCGACCCCAAGCTCACCGACACCACGCAGGCGGGGCGGCTGCTGGTGCCCGCCGAGCCGGGACGGCTCACCGCGTACGCGGTCTCCACGGACGTCAACAACGTCCGGAACAACGGCCCCGACCTCATCAAACCTCTCCCGGAGGAGGAGGAAACCGCGCTTTTCTAAAGGTGTAAAAAGCTCGGCAAGTGGGCATCCGGTGAGGAAAGCGATGCAACCGTTCACTCGGTGTCACCGCCAACATTGCCCCTTGATCCACCGGGCGGGACATCCGGGGAGTCCTGGCCGCGGGTTTGCCCCCTTCTTACCCGGAGGTGCGGATTCGTGGACGTCACGACCGCTCGTGAGCGGCTGGAAGAAATGCTCGCCGACCTCGATCGCTCGATCGGGGTCCTGCGCGGCGAGCCCGTCGGAGTGCGCGACCGCTCGGCCGCCGACGCTGGCTCCGACCTGACCGACGCGGACCGGGCCCAGGCCATGCTGACCGTGGCCAACAGCCAGCGGCAGGCGATCGTCGAGGCGATCAGGCGCATCGACGAGGGCGCGTACGGCCGGTGCGTCGACTGCGCCAAGCCGGTGCCTGAGGGGAGGCTGGAGGCCCGCCCCGAGGCCGCGCGCTGCGTGCCCTGCCAGGGCAAGCGCGAACGCCGCCGCTGACCGGTGCGGAGGGCGCACTCGCCGGACACGAAGAACGGCGAGGTGGGCTCACTTCTTACGGGCGCTGGCCACCAGGTGGATGCCGACGGTGTCGTCGTCGTCGGGGTGGGCTTCGAGCTCGGTGCGCACGAGGTAGTTGAGCGCCCGCGCGTCGGAGCCGAGCACGTGGTCGACCGTGGAAGGCGACAGCACCGTACGGGGCCGCATCCACTCGATCTCCAGGCCGGCGCCCTGGAGCAGCTCGCGCAGCTGCGTGCTGCTGAAGCAGCGGGTGATGCTGCCGTCGGGCCACGGCACGAGCATGACCTCGCCGGTCTGCCGCAGGTGCTGCCACTGCCCCTGCTCGGCCAGGATCGCCATGCCGAGCACCAGGGAGTCGACGCACACCAGGGCGCGCCCGCCGGGCTTGAGCACCCGGGCGACGTCGTTCATGGCGGACTCGGCCATGAGCTCGATCGACATCACGCGCTCTTCCGCGAGCACGGCGTCGACGCTCTCGTCGGGCAGGAAGGCCAGATCGTCGGCGCGCACGTGGCGTACGCGGTCGGCGTCGCGCAGCCGCGACTGCCCGTCGACGGTACGGCGGAAGTCGAGCACCTCGATCACCCGGTGTCCGGCTCTGGCGGCCTGGCCTGACCATCGCCCGCGCCCGCCCGACAGGTCGAGGATGACGGAGGGCTGGGCGGGGAGCCATCGGTTGAGTTGTTCGGCGGCGACGGCGCGGTAGAAGGTCCAGTACGGCCCGAGCGTCCCTGAGCCGTTCAGTTCCTCGGCCGGAATGGGCAGCACACGCGACTCCTGGGTTCCGGAAAAAGGGCTACCAGCCGGTACGTATGACGTTCCCCGCACCGGGTCCTTCGTACCTTCTATCTTGCGGGAACAGACAAGGGCGCGGGCGTGTTGCGACGAGCATGCTCACATTGGCACACCCCCAGCCCGCTGACCGGGTGGTCGCGAGCCAGCGGGTATCCTCCCCTGAGTACGGTGTACCGCCACAGCCGGCCACCGGTGATCTTAGGGGGGTGGGTCCGGTGCCCGCGACAGGCGCGGAGACGCTGGAGCAGCGAAGCGAGCGATTCGAGCGCGACGTCATGCCGTATCTCGAGCAGCTCTACTCCGCCGCGCTCCGGATGACCCGAAATCCCGCGGACGCGGAGGACCTGCTGCAGGAGACCTTCGCCAAGGCGTTCGCGTCGTTCCACCAGTTCCAGCAGGGCACGAACCTGAAGGCGTGGCTCTACCGGATCCTCACCAACACCTTCATCAACAGCTATCGCAAGAAGCAGCGGGAGCCGAGGCAGTCCGGCACCGAGGAGATCGAGGACTGGCAGCTGGCGCGGGCCGAGTCCCACACCTCAAGTGGCCTGAAGTCCGCCGAGGTCGAGGCGCTGGAGCACCTGCCCGACGGTGACATCAAGCAGGCGCTGGCGGCTCTGCCGGAGGAGTTCAGGATCGCGGTCTACCTGGCCGACGTCGAAGGCTTCCCCTACAAGGAGATCGCCGACATCATGGGCACTCCCATCGGCACCGTGATGTCGAGGCTGCACAGAGGACGCAGGCAGCTGCGGGGCCTCCTTGAGGACTACGCCCGCGAGCGTGGCCTGGTCCCGTCGGAGGGATCGAAATGAGCTGTGGCAAGCCGCACGACACCGACTGTCGTGAAGTGCTCGACAAGGTCTACGCCTACCTCGACGGCGAGCTGACGGAGGGGGACGTCGCCGACATCAAGGTGCACCTTGACGAGTGCAGCCCGTGCCTCAAGGAATACGACCTGGACAAGGCAATCAAGGCGCTGGTCCACAAGCACTGCGGCTGCGACCCGGTCCCGGCCGACCTGCGCTCCAAGGTGCTCGATCGCATCGCGCAAGTGAGGTCGGAGCTGGCCGACTAAGATTCACTTCATGCGCGTGTTGGTCACCGGGGGTGCCGGGTTCATCGGATCGAATCTCGTCGATCGCCTGCTGGCCGACGGCCATGAGGTCGATGTGGTCGACGACCTGTCGTCCGGCAGTCGCGACAACCTGGCCGGAGCCGTGACCAGTGACCGGTTCCGGCTGCACGAGATGGACATCCGCGACCGCGCGCTCGTGGAGCTGATGACCGAGCTGCAGCCGGAGGTGGTCTGCCACCTGGCCGCGCAGATCAGCGTGCGCAAGAGCGTGGCCGACCCGGCGCACGACGCCAGGCTCAACGTCGAGGGCACGGCCGCGGTGCTGGCCGCGGCCCACGAGGGGCGCACGCGCAAGGTGGTGTTCGCCTCGTCGGTGGCCGTCTACGGGCGTCCTGCCACGATCCCGGTGCCGGGTGACGCGGCCACCGATCCGCGCTCGCCGTACGCGGCCTCGAAGCTGAGCGGCGAGATCTACCTCGCCACGTTCAAGGCTCTTTACGGCCTCGAATACACCACGCTGGTGCTGTCCAACGTCTATGGCCCCCGCCAGGCGCCCGAGGGCGAGGCGGGCGTGGTCTCCATCTTCACCGACGCGCTGCTCACCGGCCGGCCCACGGTCGTCTTCGGCGACGGCACCCAGACCCGCGACTACGTCTACGTCGAAGACGTGGTCGACGGCTTCGTGCGGGCGTGCGGGCCCGAGGGCAACGGCCGCCGCTTCAACCTCGGCACCGGCATCCAGACCACCGACCGCCGCCTGCACTCGCTCATCGCCGACGCCGCGGGCGCCCAGGACAAGCCAGGCTTCGCGCCGCCGCGCCCCGGCGACCTGCCCGCGATGGCGGTCGACCCGGTGCCGGCCCACGAGGGGCTCGGCTGGCAGCCCAGGGTCGACCTGGCGACCGGGGTGAAGAAGACCGTCGAGTGGGCCGCCACGCGTCGCGGCAAGTAGTGACTTGATTACGCTTTGCTTGCGATTTCCGACTCTCCCCATGCGGCCACCCCGTCTTCTGTAGCGTGAATCCCACAAGTCGACGTGGAGGCATGTGGATGTCGAAGGTTACGGTCGCCCGGCTGCTCACCGCCCTCGTGCTGATCGCCCCTGTGGTCGTGCTCATGAGCGGCGGCGTGGTGCCACCTGGGGTGTCCTGGACCTGATAACTATGGGGGGCCGCCATGCGTGATCTGCCGTGGCCCGCAAGGGTCTATCTGGTCGCCGTGATCGGTGCGGCGGCCGCTCTCATCGTTCGCGGCGTGATCGTGTCCGGCGCGCCCGTGGCCACGGAGGACCTTGACATCCTCCTGGTGCTCGCCCTGCTGTTCCTGGTCTGCGAGTCGATGCCGACGCTGCTCAACATGGAGCAGACCGCCGTGTCCGTCAGCTTCTCCGCCTCGCTGGCGGCCGTGGTGCTGATCGGGCCGGAGGGGGCGGCGCTGGTCGGGCTGACCGCGATGGTCAGCGTCCGGCCCGGCCTGCCGCTGGTCAAGCGGCTGTTCAACGGCGCGCAGTTCGCCATCTGCGGCTACACCGCGGGGCGGGTCTACGAGGCGCTCGACGGCCGGGTCGGCGTGCCCGACGTCAACGCCTTCGACGACCTCATCGGCCCGTACGTCGCCGCGACCGCCGTCTTCGTGCCGCTCAACATCGCGCTCACGCTCACCATGATCGGGCTGGCCACGCACGTGCGGGCCACCGAGATGCCGCGCCGCGGCATGGCCCAGTTCCTGCTGTCCTACCTGGGCTACGGCACGTTCGGGCTGCTCGTGGCCGGGCTGTGGGCCACGGTGGCGTCGATCTCGGCGGTGCTGGTGCTGGTGCCGCTGTTCGTGGCGCGGTGGGCGTTCGGGCAGTATCACGCGCAGCAGCGCTCGTACGACGCCACGATCGCCGCGCTCTGCCAGGCGGTCGAGACGAAGGACTACTACACCCGCGGCCACTGCACGCGCGTCTCGCACGCCTCGTCCATGATCGCGCAGGAGATCGGCATGGGCCACGAGCGGGTGCGGGCCATCCGCTACGCCGGCATGCTGCACGACGTCGGCAAGCTCGGCGTGCCCACCAAGGTGCTGCAGAAGGACGGGCCGCTGACCGAGGAGGAGTTCGCGGCGATCCAGCTCCACCCGATGCGGGGGCTGGAGATCGTGCGCGGCATCGGCTTCCTCGACGAGGCGTACGCCGGGATCATGCACCACCACGAGCGCCACGACGGCACCGGCTACCCGATGGGCCTGGCGGGCGATGAGATCCCCGAGTTCGCCAAGGTCATCGCGGTGGCCGACGCGTTCGACTCGATGACGTCCGACCGCTCCTACCGGGGGGCGCGGCCGGTGCCGGTGGCGCTCGACGAGCTGCGCAGGAGCGCCGGCACGCACTTCGACCCCGTCATGGTGGCGGCGTTCATCCGCGCGCTCGAGCGTGAGCCGTGGCAGCCGCCGCGCCGGGTCGACCCGCCGCCTCCCGAGGTCGCCGAGACGCAGATCAAGGACCACGACGACCCGACCATGCCCATCCAGGTCGTGACCGGGCCATGATCACCACCGAACGCGTCAGGCCGCGGGACCGCTCGCTGCACAAGGTCCTGCGCAGGCTCGACTCGGGGCAGCTGCTGCTCATCTGCGCGGCCGGGCTGGTCGCGCTGACCGGAGTGGCGTACACCGCGGCCCAAGGGCTGGACAAGCCGGAGATCGCGGTCGGGTTCGGCGCGCTGATCGCGGTCGGCGAGCTGGCCAGGCTGACCATGCCGGGCAACAGGGAGGTGGCGCCCATCGGGGCCGCCGCCGCGCTGGGCTACACGCTGCTGCTCGACCTCAGCCAGAACCAGCTGCGCCACTCGGCGCTGCAGGTCGTCGCGGTGATCGCGGTCGGCATGCTGGCAGGGGCGCTGCCGCACCTCGCCGTGGGCCGGCCGCCGCGCCTCGACGCGATGGCGCGCCGGCTGCTCACCAGCGCGCTGCTGGCCTTCGCCTTCCGGCCGCTCGCCGACCCGCTCTACCACCTCACCAAGCCGCCCACCAGCACCTGGTGGCCGGCGCTGGCCGTGATGGTGACGCTCATCACGATCACGCTGCTCATCGACGTGCTGATCGCCGCGCTGCTCCGGGCCGAGCAGGTGCGCACCGCGTTCAGGGTGGCCGTGCGCGACGAGCTCAACATGGCCTTCCCGCTGGGCGCCGCCGTGGGCTCGTCGGGCGTGCTGCTCGCGCTCGCCACGCACAGCATGGACCTCGTGGCGCTGCTGGTGTTCGCCGCGCCGCTGCTGGTCACGCAGGTGGCCTTCCGCAAGTACGCCGGCATCCGCGCCACCTACCTGCAGACCGTACGCGCCCTGTCCAGGGTCACCGAGGTCGGCGGCTACGTCGAGCCGGGCCACTCGCGCCGGGTCAGCCGTCTGGCCGTCGCCGTCGGCAGGGAGCTGGGCATGGCCGAGCCGGAGCTGCTGGAGCTGGAGTACGCCGCGCTCATGCACGACATCGGCCAGCTCTCGCTGCGCGACCCCATCCCGGGGGGAGCGACCGTGCTGACCGAGCCGGAGCAGGCCCGCCGCATCGCCGAGCTGGGCGCCGAGGTGATCAGGCAGACCGGCGTGCTCGACCGGGTGGCCGAGGTGGTCAGCAGGCAGTGCGACGCGATCGCCGACGACCCGCCGCTGTCGAGCCGCATCATCAAGGTCGCCAACGCCTACGACGACCTGGTGGGGCCCTCGACCGACCGCGACAGGAGCGGGGCGGCGCTGGAGCGCATCCGCCTGTCGGCGGGGAGCGCGTACGATGCCCATGCGGTGGAGGCGCTGGCCCGCGTGATCGACCGCGGCCGGATCTAGCAGCTACAGCCGCGCGTACGCCGCGGGGGTTTCCGGGCGTTCACTTTTGTGGGGTTCCTACAGATCGCGCTGGCCGGATCGGTGGTTTCGGGGGAAAGGGGTCAGGGCGTCGGCGGTCGTAGGGTGGTCGGCGTGCTTACTGAGACGCTCGGACCCGTTCTGATCGCCAACCGAGGGGAGATCGCGCGGCGGATCATCCGCACGGTCAAGCAGCTCGGCCTGCGCGCCATCGCGGTTCACTCCGAGGCCGACGCCGACCTGCCCTTCGTCCGCGAGGCCGACGAGGCCGTGCTGCTCGGACCGGCCAACCCGGCGCAGAGCTACCTCGACATCGTCAAGGTGCTGGAGGCGGCGCGGGCGACCGGCGCGAAGGCGGTCCACCCCGGCTACGGCTTCCTCGCCGAGAACGCCGCGTTCGCCAGGGCCGTGATCGAGGCCGGCATGGTGTGGATCGGGCCGTCGCCCGAGGCCATCGACAAGATGGGCGACAAGATCAACGCCCGTAACCTCATGGAGGCCGCCGGGGTGCCGGTCGCGGCGGGCACCCGCGAGCCGGTGACCGACCTGTCGCTGGCGCTGAGGGCCGCCGAGTCCATCGGCTACCCGGTCATGGTCAAGACCGCGGGCGGCGGCGGTGGCATCGGAATGAGCGTGGCCTACGACGACGAGGGGCTGGCCAAGGCGTACGAGCAGGCCGCGCGGGCGGCGGCGAGGTTCTCCGGCGACGCGCTCGACGGGCCCGCCGTGCTGCTCGAGCGCTACATCGCGCGGGCCCGCCACGTCGAGGTGCAGATCCTCGGCCTGCCCGACGGCAGGGTGGTGGCGCTGGGCGAGCGCGACTGCTCGGTGCAGCGCCGCCACCAGAAGGTCGTCGAGGAGTCTCCTTCGCCCGGCATCAGCCCCGAGCTGCGCGAGCGCATGCTGGCGGCGGCGGTGCGGGCCGGCGAGACAGTTGGCTACGTCGGCGCGGGCACGGTCGAGTGCCTGGTCGACGCCGACGCGCAGGACTTCGTGTTCCTGGAGATGAACACCAGGCTCCAGGTGGAGCACCCGGTCACCGAGCTGGTCACCGGCCTCGACCTGGTCGAGCTGCAGCTGCGGGTGGCGGCGGGCGAGAGCCCCGAGGTGCGGCCCGAGCCGCGCGGCCACGCGATCGAGTTCCGCGTCTACGCCGAGGACCCCAAGCGGTTCTTCCCCGGCCCCGGCACGATCACGGCCTGGGACGAGCCCGCGGGCGACGGCGTCCGCGTCGACTCGGGTTACACGGCGGGCAACACCGTCACGCCGTTCTACGACCCGCTGATGGCCAAGCTGTGCGTATACGGCTCGGACCGGGCAGAGGCGCTGGAGAAGGGCCGCAAGGCGGTGGCGGAGTTCGTCGTGGAGGGCCCGAAGAACAACCTGCCGTTCTGCGCGGAGCTGCTGGAGAACGCGGAGTTCGCCACCGGCGACTACGACACCGGCCTGGTCGCGCGGATGCGCGCCTGAGGCCCATGAGATTGTTGGTTCAGTGAAAGAGGGGAGTCCCGGTGGCTGAGGTACGCGCTGAGATGGTGGCGAACGTGTGGAAGGTGGTCGTCAAAGAAGGCGACACCGTCTCCGACGGCGACACGCTCGTCATCCTCGAGTCCATGAAGATGGAGATCCCGGTGATCGCCGAGGACGACGGCGTGGTGGCGCAGCTCAAGGTCGCCGAGGGAGACGTGATCCAGGAAGGCGACCTGATCGCGGTCATCGAGTAGTGCGGGCGAGGAACCTGGCACGGTCGACCACGACGCGCTCGATCGTGCCCTTGCCCACCACGGAGCCGCGCTCGTCGTGCGCCTCGAAGGCGAAGACCAGCCGCCGCCCGTCGACCTCGGTCAGCTCGACGCCGACCTGCACGCGGGCGCCGAGCGGGCTGGCGGCCAGGTGGTCGAGGGCGACCCGGGTGCCGACGGAGGTCTCGCCCGGTGCGAGGTGCCTGGCGACGGCGCGTACGGTGGCCGCCTCCGCGAGGGCGAGCAACCTGGGCGTGGCCAGCACCGGCACGTCACCGCTGCCGATCTCCTTGGCGGTGTCGGCCATCTCGACCACGGTCGGGAGCTGGGCGCGCAGGCCTGGTGCGAGCGTCATGGGGTCAGCCTACGGGTGGTGGAATGGGCCTGTTGACTTCCCGGGAAACGCGGACAAGTGCGGTTGCAAGGCCTCAGGATAGGCTTTGTACGGCTTGAGGCATTTGAGTGGCATGTGGGACAGGTGAGTCGTACACTCTCTGAGTTCCGTGACCACTGTGTTACCTCACCGCGACAAAACTTCGCTTTGTTGGAGATCCGCGGGGTGGGAGAGGTTTCGGACGTAGGGGGGTAGCGGGGGAATCATGGTGGCCCAAGGGACGACGCTGGCGGGGCGGTATCGACTGGATACCCGCATCGGCGCCGGTGGCATGGGCGAGGTGTGGCGAGGTGAGGACACCGTCCTCGCCCGCACCGTCGCCGTCAAAGTGCTGCTCCCAGGCCGCATGCAGGACCCCGGCTTCGTCGCCCGCTTCCAGGGGGAGGCGCGGGCGATGGCCACCATCAACCACTCCGGAGTCGTGGACGTCTACGACTACGGCGTCAGCGGCGACACCGTCTACCTGGTGATGAAGTTCGTCGACGGCGAGCCGCTCGACCGGCTGCTCGCCCGGCTGGGCCGCATCCCGCCGCAGGCGGCCATGGAGCTCATCGCGCAGGCCGCATCGGCTCTGCAGGCCGTCCACGACCAGGGCATCGTGCACCGCGACGTCAAGCCGGGCAACCTGCTCGTGCAGCGCGACGGCACGCTCGTCCTGACCGACTTCGGCATCGCGCGCTCCGACATCGCGAGCCGGCTCACCGACGCCGGCATGGTGCTCGGCACCGCCGCCTACTGCGCCCCCGAGCAGGCCGAAGGCGCTCCCGTCACGCCCGCCGTGGACATCTACGCGCTGGGCGTCGTGGCGTACGAGTGCCTGGTCGGCCAGCGGCCCTTCGACGGTGACAGCGCGGTCACGATCGCGCTCAAGCACATCCGCGAGGCGCCGCCGCCGTTGTCCCAGGACATCCCGCAGTCGGTACGCACGCTCGTCGACATCGCCCTGTCGAAGGACCCGGCGCGGCGCTACCCCAACGCGCGCGCGATGAGCGAGGCCGCCAGGGCGATCGCCAGCGGGCATACCCCGGCCGCCCTGCCGGAGCCGCCCTCCGCCGCGCCCGCCACGGGGGCCACGATGGCGCCGCCGCCGGAGGCGTACCAGCAATCCGGCCAGTCCTACCAGCAGCGCGACACCGACCCCTACCAGACCGGCGCCCGGATGGCCCACGAGGACACCGCGCTGTCCGAGCGCCGCGGCGGGAGCAGGCGCGCCGCGAAGGCGCCGCGCAGGACCGGGCTGGTCGCCGGCATCGCGGCGGCCGTCGTGCTCGGCGCCGGCGCCGGCGCGGTCGCGCTGAGCGGCATCGCCACCACCCCGGCCGAGCCGACGCAGTCCATCAGCGCCGCCGCCAACGCGGGCGACGGCAAGGAGGGCAAGCCCAAGACCAGCAAGCCTCCCAAGCCGACGACCAAGGAACCCGAGGTCACCGAGGAGCCTGAGCCCGTGCCGACCCGGGAGCAGACGGTCAACCGGCCGCACACCCCCAGACCCTCGGTCACGAAGACCACCCCGGAGCCCACGAAGACGCCCACCACCACGCCGTCCAGCAGCCCCACGCCGTCGAAGACGCCCACCAGCACCCCGACGGACAAGAAGGTGCCGGTGCCCAACGTGGTCGGCAAGCGTTTCCTCGAAGGTCAGGGCATCATCGAGGCGGCCGGGCTCCTGCCGCGCACCGACGACCGCACCACCACCACCGACGGGCGGCGCTGCGGGCGGATCAAGCAGACCACCCCGGGCCCGGGCAAGAGGGTGGAGAAGGGCACGGAGGTCGTGCTCGTCATCGTCGACAGCGCCTGCCCCGAGGACGAGCCGCCGCCCAGCCCCACGCCGACCCCCACACCCTCCAAGAACCAGTGACGGCTCAGACCCCCGTCGTGTTGCGGGGGTAGGCGACCTGCGGGTCCGTCGCGATGTTCACCATGTACGGCAGCCCCGAGTCGAACGCCCTGCGCAGCGCCGGACCGATCTCCGACGGCTTGGTCACCAGCTCGCCGCCGCCGCCCAGCGCGGTCACCACCTGGTCGTAGCGGCACTGCGGCTGCAGCTCGGCGGCCACGTCGTAGCCGTACAGCAGCTGCATGGGGTGCTTCTCCAGGCCCCACATGCCGTTGTTGCCGCAGATCATGACGACGGGCAGTCTGTGGCGGACGAGGGTGTCGACGTCCATCAGCGAGAAGCCCGCGGCGCCGTCGCCGAGCAGCAGCACGACCTGTGAGGACGGCCTGGCCAGGCGGGCGGCGATGGAGTAGCCGAGGCCGGTGCCGAGACAGCCGTACGGGCCCGGGTCGAGCCAGTTGCCCGGCTGCTTCGGCTCGACGTACTTGCCCGCGTACGAGACGAAGTCGCCGCCGTCGCCGATCACCACGGCGTCGTCGTCGAGGACCTTGGCCAGCTCGCCGTAGATGCGCATGGGGTGGATCGGGTCGGAGCCGGCGGCCAGCAGCTCGGCGTCGCTCGCGGTGGCGGCCGCGGCCGCACCGGACAGCTTCGTCACCCACGACGCGTACGCGTCGGGCTTGACCCCCGCCTCCCCGCACGCCGTGCCGAGGCTCCAGAACACCACCGACAGGTCACCGGCGGCGGACGCGGCCGGCTGCATGTGGGTGGCGAGCTGCGAGGGCGCGTCGGCGATGTGCACCACCCTGGCGAGCGGCGCGCCGTCCTTGCCGCCGAACCAGCCGTAGCCGAGCCGGAAGTCGAGCGGCGTGCCCACCACGATCACCAGGTCCGCCTGCCCGAACGCCATGCCCCTCGCCCTGGTCGCCAGCAGCTCGTGGCCCGCGGGCAGGATGCCGCGGCCCTGGCCGTTGGGGATGACCGGCAGCCGCCAGGTCTCCGCGAAGTCGCGGGCCGCCTCCTCGGCGCGGTCCATCCACACGTCGGAGCCGTAGACCAGGACCGGGCGCTCGGCCTCGGCCAGCAGACGCGCGATGCTCGCCAGGTCGTCGGGGTCGGGCTCCAGCGGGGACGGCGTCTGCGTGTGCACCTCGTGCACCGGGGAGGGCGAGAACAGGTGGTCCATGTAGACGTCGAGGAAGACCGGCCCGCGACGCGGCGCCACCGCCGTACGGAAGGCGACCTCGACGTCCTGCCCGACCGAGTCGGCGGCGCTCGCCGTGAACGCCAGCTTCGTGATCGGGTCGAGCAGCGGCGGATGGTCCATCTCCTGGAGCGCGCCGCTGCCCCAGCGCGACTGGGGCGCCCGCCCGCCGAGCACCACCACCGGTGAGCCGTTGAAGTGGGCCGTCGCCACGCCGCTCACCCCGTTGGTGATGCCGGGGCCCGCCGTCAGCACGGCCAGGCCGGGGCTCCTGGTCAGCCGGGCGGTCGCCTCCGCGGCGAAGACCGCGCTCTGCTCGTGGCGTACGTCGAGGATGCGCATGCCCTCGTGCACCGCGCCGTCGTAGAGGGGGAAGACGTGCCCTCCCGACAGGGTGAACATCGTCTCGACGCCATAGGCCTTGGACACGGCGACGGCGGCGTCACCGGCGTGCTTCGCAGACTCCATGCCGGGAACTTACCAACCAGTCACCCGAGTAAACAGGTCTCGACCGACGCGTTGATCGGTCATTGGCAACAGATCGTGACCAAGCCGTCCTCGGTGGTCGCGACGATCGTCTTGGGGGAGCCGGTGGTCTGCCGGACGTCGACCGTGGTGTTGGTGCCGGTCGCGGTGACGTCGTACGCGCTGTCGCGGCCCGCCTGCGGCGGCAGGTTCACCATCACGTCGCCGGTGGTGCGGACGACGGCCTTGACCTGCGACGGCGCTCCCGCGAAGCGCAGGTCGAGGTCGCCGGTGCCGACCTCGACGTCCGCCCGCTGCCCGCCGAGGTCGTCGGCGTCGACGCTGCCCGTGCCCGTGCGCGCCCACAGGTCGCCCGCGACCGCGTGCACGTCGAGGTCACCCGACACCGAGGTCAGGCGTACGTCGCCGAACAGCTCGGAAACCGCCAGACCGCCGCCCCTGGTGCTCGCGTCGAGGTTCGTCTCCGGCGGCACGAACAACGTGTAGTCGGCGTGGCAGAACGGCCCGTCGGGCTGGTCGCCTCCGGGACAGACCGCGTCGAGCAGGAGCGTGCGGGAGCCGGCGTCCCACTCCTCCGTCACCGTCGGGCGGTCCCTGGTCCAGCGCAGCGAGCGCTCGAGCAGCAGCTCGCCCGCCTTGCCCGGCAGCACGTACAGGCCGACCCTGCCCTTGCCGGTCTTCACCCGCAGGCTCTCGCCCTCGAACGGGATCGAGCGCATCGTGACCTCCGTCGGCGTGCGCGCCCGCGCGAACCCCCGCCAGAGCACGACCGTCGAGATCGTCAGCGCGATCACCGTGGCCGCCGCGCCCGCCATCAGCCAGACCGCTCTCACGGCAGGCTCCTGATCTTCAGGAACTGCAGCACCGCCAGCACCCGCCGGTGGTCGCCCTCGGCCGGCGACAGGTCGAGCTTGGTGAAGATGTTGCCGATGTGCTTGCCCACCGCGCCCTCGCTGAGCACCAGAGCCTGCCCGATGCCGGCGTTGGAGCGGCCCTCCGCCATCAGCTGGAGCACCTCGTGCTCGCGCGGCGTCAGGCGCTCAAGCGGGTCGTTGTTGCCGCGCAGCAGCAGCTGGGAGACCACCTCGGGGTCGAGCGCGGTGCCGCCCTGCCCCACCCGGCGCAGCGCGTCGATGAACTCCGTCACGTCGGCCACCCGGTCCTTCAGCAGGTAGCCGACCCCGCCGGTCGCGGCCGAGGCCAGCAGCTGGGCGGCGTAGCGCTCCTCGACGTACTGCGAGAGCACCAGCACCGCCAGCTTCGGCTGCTGGCGGCGCAGCACCAGCGCGGCGCGCAGGCCCTCGTCGGTGTGCGTGGGCGGCATGCGCACGTCGGTGATGACCAGCTCGGGCTGATGCTCCTCGACCGCGCGCAGTAACCCCTCGGCCTCGTCAACGGCCGCCACCACCTGCATGCCGGCCGCGTCGAGCAGCCGGATCAGCCCCTCGCGCAGCAGCACGGAATCCTCTGCGAGCACTACTCGCACGGCAGCTCCACCTCGATCGTCGTCGGTCCCCCGAGAGGGCTGGACAGCCGCAGGGCGCCGTCCACGGAGTCGACCCGCTGGGCCAGGCCGCGCAGCCCGGTGCCGCCGTCCATCCTCGCACCACCGCAGCCGTCGTCCCACACGAGCAGATGCAGGCGGTCTCGTTCCCGCCGCACGCTCACCTCGGCCTTGGTGGCCGCCGCGTGCTTGGCGATGTTCGTCAGCGCCTCCGACACGATGAAGAACGCCACCGCCTCGATCGTCGGCGTGGTCCGCCGCTCGATGTCCACGCGCAGCTTCACCGGGAACGGCGCGCGGGCCGCCACGCCCGACAGCGCCGCGTCCAGGCCCTGGTCGTTGAGCACCGCCGGGTGCAGGCCGCGGACGAAGTCGCGCAGCTCCTTGAGCGCCTGCTTGGCCTCCTCGTGGGCCTGCTCGATGGCCTCGCGCGCCGGGTCAGGCAGGTCGGTCAGCGTCGCCCTGGCCAGGCCCAGGTTCATCGCCAGCGACACCAGCCGCTGCTGGGCGCCGTCGTGCAGGTCGCGCTCGATCCTGCGGCGCTCGGCGTCGGCCGCGTCGATCACGCCGGCCCGGCTCTCGGTCAGCGTCTCGATGCGCTGGCCCAGCTCGCTGCGGCTCGGGCCGAGCAGCGCACGCGCCACCGACAGGTCCAGCACCGCCATGCCGCGCGCCAGCAGCGGCGCGAGCAGCGCCAGGCTCAGGCCCACGAGCATGTAGACGAACACGACCTTGCCGTCCCTGAGATCGAACTCGAACTCCAGCGGCGGCGGCTGCAGCTTGGGCGGCAGAAACGCCAGCAGCCCCACGACGGCGCCACCCCACGCCAGCGCCACCAGGAACACGCCCACCAGGCTCACCCAGGGGGAGAGCAGGTGGTAGCAGATCTGCCGCCACGTCGCGGTGGCGCGCAGGTTCGCAGGAGAGCGTACGGGCGGGATGCGGGAGCCCAGGAACGCCTCGAACCTCGACCGCTGCACCCCCGTGAACCTCGGGACCGCCCGCACCAGCAGCGGCGGCGCCACGGCCAGGGCCAGCGTGAGCGCGCCGAGCAGCATGGCCAGGGGCAGGCCCACCATCACGTGCGCCGTGTCCAGCCAGGCACGGGCCGACCAGGGACGGGGGACTTTCATGTCGTCAACGGTAATGATCGGCGGCGGGGCCGTGAAATGGGCCTGGTGTGCCGGTGGATGGTAGGGCTAACCCCACCCTTCAGGCGGTCTGGCGGAAGCGGGCCGGGTCGAAGGCGCCGCCCAGCGCGGCACCGAGGCCACGCCTGGCCACGTCCAGGAACGTCTCAGGCCCGGGCAGCGCACCGGCCCCGTCGGGCAGCGCGCCGGCCAGGGGCCGCGCCGCCAGCATCTCCAGGTCGGCGACGGCGGAGCGCTCCGCGAGCCCGGGCGCGGCAGGCCACCGCCCGATGACGACCCCCGCGAGGTCGAGCCCCCGATGCGCGAGCGCCTCCAGGGTGAGCGCGGTGTCGTTCACCGTGCCGGCGCCGGGGCTCACCACCACGAGCACCTGGGCACGCAGCGTACGCGCGAGGTCGGCCACGGTGGCGCCGTCCTCGTCGTAGCGATCGAGCAGCCCGCCCGTCCCCTCCACGAGCACCAGCCGGTTGCTCTCCGACAGCTCCCGCACGAGGGTGACCGCCGCCGACATGGACACGGGCGGCAGCCCGGCGGCCCGAGCGGCCGCGGCGGGCGGCAACGCGTCGGGGAACCGCCCCAGCTCGAACGTCGTCCTGACCCCGGAGAGCCGCATCACCCGATCGACGTCACCGTCGTCCCCGGCGCCGACTCCGGTCTGCGCCGCCTTGACCACGGCCACCTCGGCTTTCCGAGCGACCGCCAGCGCCGCCACCGCCGCGGTCACCACGCTCTTCCCCACACCGCTGCCGGTACCCGCGACGACGAGAACGCTCATGACTCAAGCGTAGGGAAAGGGCGGTCAGGGGCGGCGGAGGCGGGTGACGAACTTGTAGCGGTCGCCGCGGTAGAGGCTCTGGGCCCACTCCACCGGGTTGCCGTCGGCGTCGAAGGCGTGCCGGGTGAGCAGGAGCATGGGGAGGCCGACGTCCACGCCCAGGGCCTTGGCGTCGTAGGGGGTGGCGAGGACGGTCTCGATGATCTCCTCGGCGTCCGTCAGGCGCACGTTGTAGGCGTTGTGCAGCGTCTCGTACAGGGAGGCGTGCACTTCGAGCTCGCGGCGCAGGCGGGGGAAGCGGCGGGCGGACAGGTGGGTGGTGTCGATGGAGACGGGCTCGCCGTTGGCCAGGCGGAGGCGGTGGATGCGCAGGACGCGGCCGCCGGGGTTGATGGCCAGGCGGCGGGCGAGTGCCTCGTCGGCGGTGATGTAGCCGATCTCGAGGATCTTGGTGTCGGGTTCGAGGCCGGCGGTGCGCAGGTCCCCGATGTACGAGGTGAGCTGCAGCACCTGGGCCACCTTGGGCTGCGCGACGAAGGTGCCCTTGCCCTGGATGCGCAGCAGCCGCCCCTCGACGACCAGCTCGGTCAGGGCTTGGCGGACGGTGGTGCGCGAGGTCTCGAACCGGACGGCGAGCGTGCGTTCCGGCGGGAGCGCGGTGCCGGGGGAGAGGGTCTTGGTGAGTTCGAGCAGGGCCCGTTTCACGTCGTAGTACTTCGGCACGCGGGGGCTGTCGTCGCTCACGCTCTCACCTTCACTTCTGCCACGGCGGTGAGGGCGTGTCTGGTCACCGCGAGATCATCGGAACTCACTTCGGCCCGAGTGGTCAACCGCGGGCCGCGGCGGCCGACCGGCGCCGGGCGCGTGCGGGTGTGGGCACGCGCGGATCCGGGCAGCTCAGGTTGATGGTGAAGGATATCCACAGCAGCGTGCGCGATCGCAACCGAGACGGGCTCGCGCGCCGTGTCGCGCCGGTGCCGGGAGGACGTCGCGCTCGTGTGGATCACCTCCGGCTCGCCGCGGAGCGGCTCGTTCTCGGTGGCTCGCGGCTTCGGCGGTATGACGCTTCTCACAGTATGAGATTTCGTGACAAGTCCAGCTATGTGGGCGATGTCGTCACCCTTGTCGTCAAACATGCCCGCCTGCCCGGGGGTCGGTTTGGTTGTTGCGGGGGAAAGCACGCATGATGCACTCGTGCCGACTCTCAGCGACCTCGTAGCCCGCCACACCGCGCTCGACGAAGCGGATCTCGACTGGCTGCACTCGCTGGTCTCCGACTGGCAGCTGCTGGCCGACCTGTCGTTCGCCGACCTCGTGCTGTGGGCGCCGCTGCTGGGAGAGAACGGCTGGATCGCCATCGCCCAGATGCGCCCCACGACGGGCCCGACGGTCTACCACGACGACATCGTCGGCACGGTCGCGGCCAAGGGCGAGCGCCAGCTCATCGACACCGCATGGAACGAGCGGCGCATCTGCCGCGAGGGCGACCCCGACTGGTCCACGGGCGTGCCGGTCAGGGAGGAGACCATCCCCGTACGCCGGGCGGTCGAGGACGGCGAGGCCCGCTTCCTCGCGGTCATCCAGCGCTCGACGAACCTCTCCTCGGCCCGCACCCCCTCCCGCCTGGAGCTGACCTACCTGCAGAGCGCCTCCGACCTGGCGCAGATGGTGGCGGAGGGGCGCTTCCCCTTCTCGGGCGACGAGCCGATCCTGGTCCGCTCGCCACGCGTGGGCGACGGCCTGCTCAGGCTCGACAGGGCCGGACGCGTCACCTACGCCTCCCCCAACGCGCTGTCGGCCTACCGCAGGCTCGGCCTGCACGCCGACCTCGTGGGCGCCGAGCTGGGCCGGGTCACCGCCCAGCTGTGCTACTCCGACGAGCCCATCAACGAAGACCTCATGATCGTGGCCAGCGGGCGCGCGGCCAAGGAGACCGAGGTCGAGTCGGGCGGCACGATCGTGCAGCTGCGCGCGATCCCGCTGATCGTCGGCGGCGGCCGCATCGGCGCGCTCGTCCTCATCAGGGACGTCACCGAGCTGCGCAGGCGCGAGCGCGAGCTGATGACGAAGGACGCCACCATCCGCGAGATCCACCACCGGGTCAAGAACAACCTGCAGACCGTGGCCGCGCTGCTGCGCCTGCAGGCCAGGCGGCTTCAGGTGCCGGAGGGCCGCGAGGCGCTGGAGGAGGCCGTACGCCGGGTCGGCTCGATCGCGATCGTGCACGAGACGCTCTCGCACGCGCCGGAGGAGTTCGTCGACTTCGACGAGATCGCCGACAGGGTGATCGCCATGGCGGGCGAGGTCTCGTCCCCCGAGGTGGCGGTCACGCCGCGGCGGGTGGGGGAGTTCGGCGTGCTGCCGTCGCTGATCGCCACCCCGCTGGCGATGGCGCTGACCGAGCTGTTGCAGAACGCGTTGCAGCATGGGCGGCCCAAGCGGCTGGAGGTGATGGTCGAGTCCGCGCACGAGCGGCTCAACGTGACCGTCTGGGACGACGGCCGCGGGCTGCCCGACGGCTTCGATCTCGACAGTTCCACCAGCCTGGGGTTGCAGATCGTGCGCACGCTGGTGGAAGGGGAGCTGTCCGGGCGGCTCACCGTCGAGCCGCGCCTGGAAGGCGGCACGGAGGTCGTTCTGTCGATCCCGCTTCCGCCCTGCTGACAGCGCCGTCGTAGGGTGGGGAGACTATGAAGGTTTCTGGCGGGTCTTCAGGCGGAGGCGCGGGCACGGGCGCGGGCGGTGCGGCGCTTGAGCGCGCGACGCTCGTCCTCGCTCAGGCCGCCCCAGACGCCGGCGTCCTGGCCGGACTCGAGGGCCCACTTCAGGCAGGCGTCGACGGCCGGGCAGGAACGACAGACCTGCTTGGCCTCTTCGATCTGCATGAGTGCCGGGCCGGTGTTGCCGATCGGGAAGAACAGCTCGGGGTCCACGTCACGGCAGGCAGCTCGGTGGCGCCAGTCCATGCGTCCACTCCTTAGTAGATGGAGCCTTCGGTCGGGCTCCGTGCGGCTACTTTGTGAAGAGTTTCACTAACTCGCGCGAACAATGACCCGCATCCTGTGAGGACCGGGGTTGCCCGCCGCCCGTCGAGGACCCTGGGGTTGTTAAAGGTCCTACGTTCGGACGTCATGGTTGAGCCTGTCAGCCACGCAGAGTGCACGCAAGGGGGTTGGCGGTAAGTTTTGGCGGTTATGGATGTCGGATGCGTCACACAATGACCGAATGTAACCGGCTAGACCAGAACTTGTAACGCGTTCGGTGTAGACCGGAACGTCACCCGCTCGCGTTCGCCCAGGTAGTCACCGTCCAGCTGGAAGGCCACGGGACGGTCGGCGGTGAGCGTGAACTCGGCCTCGTCGTGGAGCTGGACGAGGTTCCGGCCGGACGGAAGGGCGTCGCTCTCCGTGAGGATGTGCCTGATCACCGGTGCGAGTGTGATAGGGCTCATCCTGCGCAGGCCGAGGAGGTCCAGGCCGGTCTCGAAGCTCGCCCACGGGGTGGGGCGCACGGGGCGGCTGCCGACGTACGTCCAGGGCGAGGTGTTGGAGATGATCGCCATGAACACCCCGCCGGCCGCCGGGATGCCAGGACCGGTCACCGTCATCGCGGGACGCCGCTTGTCCGTGGCCAGATAGTGCCTCAGAGCCGTGTTCACATACCGTGTGGGGGTTGCTTTACGGCCGGTGCCCCTCAGGCCCTCCACGGCCCGTACAACCTCGGCGTCGTACCCCATCCCCGAGCAGAACGTGAAGTAGCGGCTCTGGCCCTCCCACAGGGCCTGCCCCAAACCCACGGTCCTGCGCCGGCCCTCCCTGAGCGCCTCCAGCACCTGGCCCGTCGACTCCACCGGGTCGTTGGGCAGGCCGAGCGCGCGGGCGAAGACGTTGGCGCTGCCGCCGGGGATGACGATCACCCCAGGGCGTCCGGTGCTGGGGTCGTCGAGCGGCGGAGCCTCGCCGCCGTTGACGGGATTGAGCAGGCCGTTGACGGTCTCGTTGATGGTGCCGTCGCCGCCCAGCACGGCCACCACGTCGTAGCCCTTGGCGCGGGCGGTGGCCGCCAGTGACGCCGCGTGACCCCGGTAGCGGGTCTCTTCGACGGCGAGCTCCACGGCCGCCCCGAGTGCGCGGATGAGCACGTCGCGCGTACGGGCGTTCGTGGTCGTGGCCTTGGGGTTGACCAGCAGCATGGCGCGCATGCCGCCAGCGTATCCGGTGGAGCTTGTCCGGCTTATCGGCCGAACGTCCTGTTTCCCGCGCCGCGCGTCCCGGGAGGTAGGGTACGGACCGTGAACGGTCGCCCGCTTACCCTCCTCATCGCCGCCGCGGTCGTCGCCGTCGAGGGCCTCGTGGCGCTCGGGCTCGGCGTCTTCGTCGCCGTGGAGACCCTGACCGGCACGCCGGACGACATGACCACCGCCGTGGCGGAGGCGGTCTTCGGGCTGCTGGTGGGCGCCGGGCTGCTCTGGGTGGCCTGGGGCGGGCTGTTCAGGATGGAGCGGTGGGGGAGGTCGCCCGCGGTGCTGACCCAGATCTTCATGCTGCCGGTCTCCGTCACGCTGATCCAGTCGGACCAGCTGCAGCTCGGCATCCCGCTGATCGTGGTGGCCCTGGCCGGGCTGGTGACGCTGCTCGCTCCTCCCACCACCCACGCGCTCTACGGCGACGGTTAGCCGCGTTTTCCGCACGTCGCGCCGGGCGGGTGCGGAAAACCGGTCAGTCGTCGGCCGTCAGGCCCTCGCGCAGCTGGGCCAGGGTGCGGGCCAGCAGGCGCGAGACGTGCATCTGGGAGATGCCCAGCTCGGTGGCGATCTGCGACTGCGTCATGTTGCCGAAGAAGCGCAGCAGCAGGATGCGCTTCTCGCGCGGCGGGAGCCGCTCCAGCAACGGCTTGAGCGACTCGCGATATTCGACGCCCTCGAGCGACTCGTCCACGATGCCGAGCGAGTCGGAGACCGCGGGCGCGTCGTCGTCGCCAGAGTCGGGCGCGTCGAGCGAGACCGTGGAGTAGGCGTTGGCCGACTCGAGCCCCTCCAGCACCTCCTCCTCGGTCATCTTGAGGTAGGTGGCCAGCTCGGCCACCGTCGGGGCGCGCCCCTCGCGCTGCGACAGGTCGCTGATCGCCTTGGTCAGCGAGAGCTTGAGCTCCTGCAGCCTGCGCGGCACGCGGACCGCCCAGCCCTTGTCACGGAAGTGCCGCTTGATCTCGCCGACGATGGTGGGCGTGGCGTAGGTGGAGAACTCCACGCCGCGGTTGAGGTCGAACCGGTCGATGGACTTGATCAGACCGATGGTGGCGACCTGGGTGAGGTCGTCGAGCCACTCGCCCCTGTTGCGGAAGCGGCGCGCCAGGTATTCGACCAGGGGAAGGTGAAGCTCGACCAGCTCGTCCCTGATGCGCTGGCGGCGCGGCTCCTCGGGGCCCAGCTCGGCCAGCTCGGCGAAGAGCATGCGGGCACGCACCCGGTCGGGCACGGCGTGTTCGCTGGTGGCCATGGCTCCAGTCCTTTCCGTCACGCCGGCCCCGCCGCATTCTGGGCAGCGCCTCGGCGCTTACGCAGGACGATCGCCATACGGTCGGGGGAGCCGGTCACCGCGTCGACGTCGTCGGCCAGGGCGGTCAGGACCATCCAGGCGAAGTCATCGCGTTTGGGCGCGGAGCTGCCGACGGTGGTCACCTCCACTCTGACCTGCATCTCCTGCCCCGTCAGCTCGAACTCGGCGGTCAGGTCGGTGCCCGGCACCGCCTCGCTGAGCAGCATGGCGCAGGCCTCGTCGACCGCGATGCGCAGGTCCTCGATCTCGTCCAGGGTGAAGTCAAGCCGCGCGGCCAGGCCGGCGGTAGCCGTACGCAGCACAGACAGGTAGGCACTCGCCGCGGGGAGCCTGATGCTCACCACGTCGCGGATGCCGGCCACGCCTTCCGCGCGCGTCTCGGTTTCCTCGGTCACGTTCCTCCTCGCGAATCCGCCGCTGACTGCAACTTACCGCCCCTGAGCGGTGCTTGGACGATTCAGACTCGCCATCAACGGAAAAGGCTCTGTGCGGCCGGGGACCGCACAGAGCCTTATGTGCCGTTTTAGGCGGCCTTGGTCTCCCAGAAGATCTTGGAGATTTCGTCGATCTTGCCCAGCAGGTCCTCGGCCTTGGCCACCTCGACGGTGCCCTTGGCGCCGGCCGCGCCGGCCAGCTTCGTGGCGTCCCAGAAGAGCTGGTGCAGCTGCGGGTACTGCTCCAGGTGCGGCGGCTTGAAGTAGTCGGTCCAGAGCACCCAGAGGTGGTGCTTGACCAGCTCGGCGCGCTCTTCCTTGATCTTGATGGCGCGGGCGCGGAAGACCGGGTCCTCGTTGGCCGCGTACTTCTCCATGATCGCCTTGACCGACTCGGCCTCGATGCGGGCCTGAGCGGGGTCGTAGACCCCACAGGGCAGGTCGCAGTGTGCGGAAGCGACATGCTTGGGTCGTAGCAGTCGTGCGAGCATCAGAAAGTCCTTCCTGGATGCTGAATCAGCTTGGTCCACTAACCGACCTTACTCGGGTCCCGACGCCTGCGGAGTAGGGGGTCACAGCCGATGAGAGTGCGTGTCGAAGGGGATTCGATGCGGCCCGCGCTGCAGCCGGGCGACTGGCTGCTGGTCCGGCGGGGCGCCGCCGTACGTCCTGGCGACCTCGTCGTCGCCCGCCTGCCCGGCGACCCCGACCGGCTGATCGTCAAACGCGCCCAATGGCACGGCGCCGACGGCTGGTGGCTGGAGAGCGACAACCAGCGGGCCAGCGGCCGCCGCGACAGCTGGGACTTCGGGCCGGTCCAGGACGTCGTGGGCCGCGTCGTGCTGCGCTACTGGCCGCTGATCCGCCGCCCGCCGGCCGGCCGGGCGGCGTCGCGGCGGCGGGCGCGGTAGGCGGCCACGTTGGCGCGGCTGGCGCAGCGGGCCGAGCAGTAGCGGCGCGAGCGGTTGGACGAGGTGTCGAGGAAGGCATGGCGGCAGCGCGGCTCGTGGCAGCGCCCCAGCCGGTCGACGCCCAGCTCCGCCACGACGGCGGCCAGGCCCATCACGGCCGTCGCCGCCGGGTCGTCGGCCAGGTGCAGGTGCCAGCCGTGGCCGTCGTGGTCGGACAGCTGCGGGCGTACGGGATAGCGCTCCAGCAGGGCGTTGAGCCGCGACGCCACCGCGCGCTCGTCACCGGCGGCGTCGAACACGGCGGCCAGCTCGTCGCGCAGCCCGCGCAGCTCGGCCGGCGGCGCGGGGTCGTTGGCCAGCCGGACCGCCCACTCCGCGTAAGAGGTCAGGTCCATGCCGGTGTATTACACCAGAAGGGCGGGCGCGCCGCGCGCGTCCCGCCCTCCGGCCCTGACAAAGACGTCAGTCCTCCGGGTGCAGGACGCGGTGCAGGAACGTCCGCGTGCGCTCCTGCTGCGGATCGCCGATCACCTGGGACGACGGCCCGTCCTCGACGACCACGCCGCCGTCCATGAACACCACCCGGTCGGCCACCTGGCGGGCGAAGCCCATCTCGTGGGTGACGACCAGCATCGTCATGCCCTCCTCCGCCAGCTTGCGCATGACGGTGAGCACGTCGCCGACCAGCTCGGGGTCGAGCGCCGAGGTGGGCTCGTCGAAGAGCATCAGGTCGGGGCTCATGGCCAGCGCCCTGGCGATGGCGACCCGCTGCTGCTGGCCGCCGGAGAGCTGGGTCGGCAGGGCGTCGCACTTGGCGCCGACGCCCACCTTGTCCAGGTTCTCCCGGGCGATGACCTCGGCCTCCTTCCTGCCCCGCTTGAGCACCCGCCGCTGGGCGATCATCACGTTCTCCAGCGCGGTCATGTGCGGGAACAGGTTGAACTGCTGGAAGACCATGCCGATGCGGCGGCGTACGGCGTCGATGTCCACGTCGGGGTCGGTCACCTCGACGCCCTCCACGAACACCTTGCCCCTGGTCGGCGTCTCCAGCAGGTTCACGCAGCGCAGCAGCGTGGACTTGCCGGAGCCTGAGGGCCCGATCACGCAGACCACCTGGCCGGTGTCCACGGTCATGTCGATGCCCTTGAGCACCTCGTTCTGGCCGAAGTACTTGTGCAGGTCGCGCACTTCGATGGCGTGCGTCATCGCGTCCTCCCCTTACGTCCCTCCAGCCGGGACGCGAGGTAGCCCAGCGGGATGGTGACGATCAGGTACGTCACGCCGGCGACCATGATGGGCGTGGCGTTGGCGAACTGGGAGGCCAGGTCGTTGCCGAACTTGGCCAGCTCGACGTACTCGCCGGAGACGCCGAGGAACAGCACCAGCGACGAGTCCTTCAGCAGGGCCACGAACTGGTTGGTCGTCGGCGGGATGACCATCCTGATCGCCTGCGGGATCACCACCGTGACCTGCGCCCTGGTGGCGGACATGCCGAGCGAGCGCGCGGCCTCCGTCTGCCCCTTGGGCACGGCCTGCAGGCCCGCGCGGAACACCTCCGCCTGGTAGGCCGCGCCTACCAGGCCGAGGCCCAGGATGCCCTGTCCGTACGTGCCGCCGGGGACGGCGAAGCCGGGCAGCGCCAGCGGCAGGAACGTGATCATCAGGAAGATCAGCAGCGCGGGCAGGCCGCGGAAGATCTCGATGTAGACGATCGCGATCCACCGGTACGGCAGCACCTGCGACAGCCGCATCAGCGCCAGCACCAGACCCAGCAGGAACGAGAACAGGAACCCGCCGACCGCGTAGATGATGGTGTTGCGCAGCGCGACCGTGAACAGGTCGGGCAGGGCCTCGCGCGCCACGTCGCCCTTCGCGAAGTTCTGGGCGAGGCTGCCCCAGTCGGCGTAGAGGACGACGCCGACCAGCGCGAGGACCAGGACGGCGTACTGGATGCCCCGGCTGATCCGCTGCTTCTTGCGCGGGCTGAGCCTGGCGCGAGCAGGCTCAGCCGTCTTGGGCTGCTCGGCCATGGATCAGCTGCCCAGCTCGCCGGGCTTCTTGCCGAACCACTTCACGTAGATCTTCTCGTAGGTGCCGTCCTGCTTGGCCTTGGCGATCTCCTCGTTGATCGTCTTGAGCAGGGTCGGGTCGGCGTTCTTCTTCAGGCCGATGCCGTACTGCTCGCCGGTGTCGAGGCTGGCGATCAGCTCGAACTTCTCGGCGATGTCGGACTTCTTCAGCCAGGTGAGCACGACCGGCAGGTCCTGGACGACGACGTCGGCCTGGCCCGCCTGCAGGGCGAGCAGCTCCTTGGCGGAGTCGGCGTACTCGGTGGGGTCGAAGCCCTGCTTCTTGACGTAGTCGAGGCCGGTGGTGCTGGCCTGCGCGCCCAGCTTGAGACCCTTGGCCTTGACGTCCTCGAGCGACTTGGCGCCGGTGCCCTTCTTGGCCAGCAGCGCCTGCGTGGCGTCGAAGTAGGGCTCGGAGAAGTCGATGTTCTGCTGCCGCTCGGGGGTGATGGTCATGCCGGCGGCGGCGACGTCGCACTTGCCCGCGGCCATCGCGGCGCCGCTCTTGATGACGGCGAAGTCGATGTCGACGATGTTCTGCTCGACGCCGAGCTTCTTCGCGGCCAGGTCGACGATGTCCACGTCGAAGCCGACGACCTTGCCGCTGTCGTCCTTGAACTGGAACGGCTCGTACGGGATGTTCGTGCAGACGGTGAGCTTGCCGGGCTGCACCAGCTTGACGCCGGCGGCCGCGCCGGTGGCGCTCGCGCTGGTGGTGCCGGAGCTCGAGCCGCTCTCGCCGCCGCACGCGGACAGCGCGAGGGCGGCGGTCAGGGCGAGCGCGCCGGCGGCGTAGCCGCGGCGGCCCTTGGGGCTGAGGGCCATGTACGGCCTCCTCGAGAAGTGAAATGCCTTGACGTGCGTTTTGTGCAGTTTAAATGGGGTTTTGTGCGTATCTGTCATCGGACGTTTAACGATGCGTCAACGGAACGGCGTCAGAGCCGACACCAGGCCGTGTTCCGATGCCGAAGGCCCGGCGCGACCGGCCAACCGGCCCCGGCGTACCCGCCAACGATATCGATCACCATCAGGTTCTCCCAGAGGGCCATCGCCTTCGGGCGACGGGGGAATCGGGACTGGGTGGGTCGCCGAAATCCTGAGCGTGCAGTGACCTGTCTGGTCTGCACATGAGAGATCTCCGTTCGTCGGGCATGAGAGGGAGGGCGCTGTTATAACGATCGTGTGACTCGGCAGGTGCGCACTTCTCCCGGTGCGGCGTATGACCTCGGGCACCACGTGGTGCGGGCCCGAGTACCGCCGCCCGGTCCTTGGCGGTCGGGTGAACGACCGCCTTCCAGGAGTTGCACGGCCGGCGCGGTGCCGGCCGAGAAGGTGCAGCGCTACTTCGAGACGCGGGACGAGCGGCCGTCCAAGGGTGGTGGCCGTGCGTAGGTCGTACAGGTTCCTGCTGCGCCCCACCAGCAAGCAGGCCGCCGCGCTGGCGGCGTGCCTGGAGAACCACCGCATGTTGTACAACGCCGCGCTGGAGCACCGCCGTACGGCCTACGCCAAGGCCGGGGTGAGCGTCCGGTACGGTGACCAGTCGGCCGAGTTGAAGCACATCCGCGCCGATGACCCCGGTGGGCAGGGCCGGTGGTCGTTCTCCTCCCAGCAGGCCACGCTGCGCCGCCTGGACAAGGCGTTCCGCGCGTTCTTCGACCGCGTCAAGGCCAGGCGTACCCCAGGCTATCCGCGTTTCAAGGGGCGGGGCTGGTTCGACAGCGTGGAGTGGCCGAAGGACGGCGATGGCTGCCGGTGGGACTCCCAGCCCGAGCACCCCTCGGCCACGTTCGTGCGGCTTCAAGGCATCGGGCACGTCCGCGTCCATCAGCACCGCCCGGTGCTCGGCCGGGTGAAGACGATCAGCGTGAAGCGGGAGGGAAAGCGCTGGTATGTGGTCCTGTCGTGCGATGAGGTGCCAGCCGGGCCGCTGCCCGCCACGGGCGCGGTGGCCGGGATCGACCTGGGCGTCGCCTCGCTGGTCACCACCTCCGGCGGTGTGCATCTGGCGAACCCGCGCCACCTGGCCGCGACCGCCGATCGTCTCGCGGAAGCTCAGCGCGACCTGGCCCGCAAGAAACGCGGGTCCAAGCGCCGCCGCAAGGCCGTCGCACGGGTAGCCGCACTGCACGGCAAGGTCCGCCGCCAGCGCCTCGACCACGCACACAAGGCTGCGCTCGTGCTGGTCCGCGATTACGACGTGATCGTGCACGAGGACCTGCGGATCGCGAACATGACCCGCTCGGCCGCGGGCACCGTCGGCCAGCCCGGCCGCAACGTCGCTGCCAAGGCCGGTCTCAACCGTTCGATTCTCGACGCGGGCTGGGGGGTGTTCCTGCGGATCCTCGCGTACAAGGCTGAAAGCGCCGGTCGAGAGCTGATCGCGGTGAACCCCGCCGGCACCTCCCGCACGTGCGCCTGCTGCGGGCACGGCGCGAAGGAGAACCGCGTCAGCCAGGCCGCGTTCGCGTGTACGGCGTGCGGGCATGCCGCGCACGCCGACGTGAACGCGGCGGTCAACATCCTCAGGGCAGGGCTTGCCCTTCGCCGGGCTGCGGAAGCGGCTTAGCGAGAAGCCGCTCCCTTCAGGGAGCGGGGGAGTCACCTCACCATGTGGCACTATGGGGACACGGGTGACCCCCGAACCCCCTCAACGAGACGATCGGCGAGGGGACTCTGGCAGCTACCGAAGCCAGCCCGCTCGCGCTCGTACGCCGAAGGTTTCTCCGCTACCAATCACTACAGGGGTCGCTGTGGCTGCCACGCCCGCTTCTGATTCCACCGCACTCGACGCCGATCCTGCCTTCGCGCTGCATCGCGGCGGCAAGATCGAGATCCGCTCCACCGTGCCCGTCCGCGACGCGGACGACCTGTCGCTCGCCTACACGCCGGGCGTCGCCCGGGTCTGCTCAGGCATCGCCGACGATCCCGCGCTCGCCGCCGACTACACGTGGGTCTCCCGCGTGGTCGCGGTGGTCTCCGACGGCACCGCCGTGCTCGGGCTCGGCGACATCGGCCCGTCGGCCGCCATGCCGGTCATGGAGGGCAAGGCGCTGCTGTTCAAGGAGTTCGCGAACGTCGACGCCGTCCCGCTCTGCCTCGACTGCACCGACGTCGACGCGCTGGTCGAGACCGTCACCAGGCTCGCGCCCTCGTTCGGCGGCATCAACCTCGAGGACATCAGCGCCCCCCGCTGCTTCGAGGTCGAGCAGCGGCTGCGCGACGCGCTCGACATCCCCGTCTTCCACGACGACCAGCACGGCACCGCCATCGTCGTGCTGGCCGCGCTGAAGAACGCGGCCCGCCTCACCGGCCGCACGCTGGGCGACCTGCGTGCCGTCGTGGCGGGAGCCGGCGCGTCCGGCGTCGCCGTCACCCGCATCCTGCTGGAGGCGGGCATCGGCGACATCGCGGTCTCCGACTCCAAGGGCCTCATCTACGACGGCCGCGACGGGCTCAACCCGGTCAAGCAGGCGCTCGCCCGCGACACCAACAAGGCGGGGCACACCGGCTCGACGGAGGAGGCGCTGGCGGGCGCCGACGTGTTCGTGGGGCTGTCGGGCTCGACGGTCTCCGAGGAGGCCATCGCGTCCATGGCGCCGGGCTCCATCGTCTTCGCGCTGTCCAACCCGACGCCCGAGGTGCACCCCGACGTGGCCGCCAGGCACGCCACGGTGGTGGCCACCGGCCGCTCCGACTTCCCCAATCAGATCAACAACGTGCTCGCCTTCCCCGGCGTCTTCCGCGGCGCGCTCGACGTGCGGGCCGGATCGATCACCGAGAACATGAAGGTGGCCGCCGCCGACGCGCTGGCCGGCGTCGTGGGCGACGACCTGTCGGCGACGTACGTCATCCCGAGCCCCTTCGACGAGCGGGTGGCGCCGGCCGTCATCGCCGCGGTGGCCGCACAGGCCAGGGCGGACGGCGTCGCACGCCTCTGACCTCCGCTAGGGGCGGGTGCGGGCCTTTCGGCCCGCGCCCGCCCCTTTTCGCGCTCGTCGGCGCGCTGATTACCCGACCGTTTCGCGGGTAGGTGAAGTCGCCGTCCAGGAGCAGGGCCACCGGTACGACCAGGCGCGACACCGGCGGTGGGGTGGGATGGAGTTGGGGTGACCTTCGGGAACCGTCAAAAATCCTTTACTCAAGGTGCTATAACAGTAGCTCTCTGTAAGGATGTGGGCGCCGACTCCTGTGACGAGGAGAGCGATGGAACGCGAGCCGAACCGACTGCTGCAGCAGCTCATCGCAGAGGCGGGCTTCTCCCACAAGGGACTGGCCAGGCGCCTCAATGATCTCGGAGCCGCCCGTGGCACCCCGGGCCTCAAGTACGACCACAGCTCCGTGCTGCGCTGGATCGGCGGTCAACGGCCGCGCGACCCGGTTCCCAGCCTGCTCAGCGAGATCTTCGCGCTGCGGCTGGGCAGGCCGGTCACCCCTGAGGACCTCGGCATGCCGGCCACCATCACGCCCCTCGATCTCGGGCAGGAGTTCACGCACACGTGGCAGGAGGGGGTCGCGACCGTGACGGCACTGTGGCGGGCCGATGTAGAGAGACGGAGGTTCCTGATCGACTCGACGTTCGCGATAGGAGCCGGCTCCGTTGGAGCCGTACGCTGGCTGACGTCCCCGCAGGAGGGACGCATGAGCGGCATGGGGACGCGGCGGATAGGCCGCGCCGACATCGCCGCGATCCACGAGGTCACCCGTTCGTTCAGTGAGCTCGACAACCGGTTCGGCAGCGGCAGGGTCCGCTCGTCCGTGATCAAATACCTCGACACCGCCGTCTCCCCGTTGCTCAAGGACGGCGCCTACGACGAGGCCACCGGCCGCAAGCTGGCCTCCGCAGCCGCGGAGCTGACCAGGCTGGCCGGCTGGATGGCCTACGACATGGAGCAGCACGGTCTCGCCCAGCGCTACCTCATCCAGGCCCTGCGCCTGGCCAGGGGCGCCGACGACCAGACCCTGGGCGGCGAGATCCTGGCCGGGATGGCTCACCAGGCCATCTACATGGGCCAGCCGGCACACGCGCTCGACCTCGCCAGGGCCTCCCAGCTGGCGGCGCGCAAGGCCGGCGTGCAGACGCTCCTCGCCTCCGCCCACGTCCTCGAGGCGCACGCGCACGCCGGGCTGGGCGACTCCCGGTCCTGCGGCGCCTCGCTCAACGAGGCGGAGCGGGCCTTCGAGACCCGCAGGCCCGCCGACGAGCCCACCTGGCTCGGCTACTTCGACGAGGCCTATCTGTCCGCCAAGTTCGCCCACTGCTTCCGTGACCTCGGTGAGGGCGAGCGGGTCGTCCGCCAGGCGCGGCGGTCCCTCGACATGGACGGCCGTTACGTACGGGGGCGGATGTTCAACCTGTCGCTGCTGGCGGCGGGGCTGCTCCAGTGCGGCGAGCTGGAGGAGGCGTGCTCGGCCGCCGGCGGCGCGCTGGCGCTGGCGGGTGAGCTGCAGTCGGCGCGGTCCCGGTCGTACGCGGCCGACCTGCGGCGGCGGCTCGAACCGTACAAGAACGAGCGGCCGGTGATGGTGCTGCGGGAGCGCACCCGCGAGCTCACCGCCGTATGACCTGCCGTACGAACGCGCGAACGGCCCGCACTCCGGCGAAACGCCGGGGTGCGGGCCGTCGGTGGCGGGTGCTTACGTCAGCAGCTCGCCCTTGGGGGTCACGATGGCCCCGGTGTCCTTGAAGCTGGCCTTGTTGTAGACGTCGGCGACCTCGCCGTCGAAGATGGCCGAGCTGATGTGGTCGATCCGGTTGTTGCCGTCGTTGTCGGCGAACACGCTGGTCACGCCGTTGACGTAGCCGGTGCGCTTGCTGTTGTTGTACTTGATGAGCCAGGGGCCGCCGTCGGCGCCGCCGGTCATCGAGCACTTCAGCATCTGGTGCGTCTCGACCTTGAACGTGTTGACCTGCACGGACTTGGTGTAGGTCTTGCCGGAGCACCACTTGGGCGTCACACCGGAGTACGGCTTGTTGCCGTCGGGGTGCGGGGCGCTCGGGTAGCCGAAGGCCGTCACGCTCTGGCCCAGCGGCTGGTTCCAGGCCACGCCCTGGCCGCCGACCACGTCGCCGAGCGCGCCGAGGTCCTTGGCGATGCCGACCATCCACTGCGCCTGGTAGTACTTACGGCCGCTGTCGGGCTTGACCCACTTCTGCGTGTAGTAGTGGGTGATGGTGTAGTTGCCGACCTTGTCCTTGCCCTTGGTGCCGAGGCCCTTGTACGCCTGGTACTGGTTGGCCGTCACCTGCTCCACGATCGGCTCGCCGAACTTGAAGCCCTGGCCCCTGCCCTCGCCGGCACGGTCGTAGGTCGCCTTGCTGACCTCGACCCGCTCGAGCGCGGCGTCCGGGTGGTCAGGACCGACCAGCGACGGCGTCCCGTGACCCTGCGACCAGCACTCGCCCAGGTTGAGCTTGCACTTGACGAACTCCTGCGCGGTGATCTCGCGCGGCTTCATCCACTTGTCGCCGAGCCACTCGTTGAACTCCTTGCGGGAGACCGCCCGCTCGGGAGCCAGGGCGAAGCCGTTGTGGACCGCGACGAAGGCGAAGTCGCCGTCGTAGTCGTCGTAGGTGTCGAGATCGTAGGCGGTGAAGGCGTACGCGCCGACGTACACGCCCCAGGGGGCCTTGCCCTGGTAGTAGCCGGGGACGAAGACCCACTTGTCGAACACGTCGTCCTTGCCGTGCTCGAACACGCAGTGACCGGCGGTGGCGACGAGGTTGCGGTTCCTCGACTGGATGGAGGTGGCGGAGCACCAGCGGTACCGGCCCTGCTCGTCAAGGAAGAAGACCTTGCCGATCGTCTTGGGCAGGTTGACGTTCTTGCTGGTGGTGGCCTTGCTGGTGGTCGTCGGGCCGGTCATGCCCGGCTTGCCGTCCGGCACGGTCTTGCTCTGCGCGGAGACGAGCTTCGGGACGTCCTTGGTGTCCAGGGTGTACTGCGTCGCCTTGCGGAGCGCGGCTCCGTTGGCGTCCAGCCAGAAGAAGGCGTCGCCGTACGCGTCGGCCGCCTTCGGCGTGAGGTTCTCGGAAGCCCAGCTCGGCTGGGCTGAGGCGGGTGCGGCGAGTACTGCGGCGCTGAGGCCGGCGCTTACAAGGGGGATGAGCAGGCGCTTCAACGGGGGCTCCACTGTTGTCAAAAAGGGTGTAAAGACCCTATCGACCCACCAGTCACTCTGGTAAGGGATATTCCCAAATTGGGCCGAAAAAGGCCGAAGGGCCCGGCTGGCTGCCGAGCCCTTCGGTTCCTAGCTGCTGGACAGGAACAAATCGCTGTCCACGAAGCCGCGTCTTACTACGGGACGAGCTTGCCGGACCACGAGGCCGCAGCGGCCTTGTAGACGACGTTGGTCTCACCGTCGAAGTAAGGCGTGGTGATCGTGTCGTAGCGGTTGTTCTTGTCGGTGTCGGCGATGAGGCTGGTGACACCGTTGACGTAGCCGAGACGCTTGGCGTTGCTGTACTTGTACAGCCACGGGCCACCGTCGTAGCCGGCGGTCACGGCGCACTTGAAGGACTGCTGCTCCTCGACCTTGCGGGACGGGATCTGCAGGGCCTTGTGCGAGGTCTTGCCGTAGCACCACTTCGGCGTGACACCCGTGTAGGGCTTGTTGCCGTCGGGGTGCGCGCCCTGCGGGTAACCGAACGTCCGGACGTACTTCCCGGACGGCTGGTTCCACGCGAAGCCCTGGCCACCGACGTTGTCACCCAGACGGCCGCCGCTCTTGAGGCCGCTGACCACGGTGTAGAAGTCCTTGCGGACCCAGCCCTTGTCCTCGCCCTTCTTCACCCACAGCTGGGTGTAGTAGTGCGTGATGGTGCTGTTGCCCGCGCGGTCCAGCTTGACGGTGCCGGGGAACTCCGCGTTCGGCTTGGCCTCCGTGCCAGGCTTCCAGCCCTGACCCTTGAGGTACTCAAGCGCCTGGTTGTAGGTAACCTGCTCAACCTCGGGCTCACCGTACTTGCGGCCCTGGCCCTGGCCGGAGCGGGCGCGGAAGTACTCGCGCGCGGTGACCTCGTGCTTGGTCACCTCGGCGCCCGGGTAGTTGGGGCCGACAGCCTCGTCGGGGGTACCACCCTTGAAGTAGTAGACGTCCTTGTTGTGCGGGTCGAGGCGCTTGCGAGCCTCTTCCCGGCTAACCGGGACCTCCTTGACGAACTTCTCGCCGCGGTACTTGCGGTACTCGTCCCAGTACACCTTCTTGGGCTCCTTGGCGGAACCGGCGAGGGCGTCGTAGACGGTGACGAAGGCGTAGTCGCGGTCGAAGTCCTCGTACACCTCGAAGTCGTAGTGGGTGAAGGCCTGCTTACCCACGTACAGACCCCACGGAGCCTTGCCCTGGTAGTAACCGGGGACGAACACCCAGCGGGAGACGACTTCCTTGTTCGAGACCACGTCGTAGACGCAGTGCCCGGCCGTGGCGACCAGGTTGCGGTACTGCGACTGGATCGAGGTGCCGGAGCACCAGTACAGCTTGCCGTCGTGGCCCTCGAAGAACACCTTGCCGATGGTCTTCGGCAGGTTGACGTTCTGGACCTTGGCGGTGGTCTTCTTCTCCTCGCCGATGGGCTGCGTGGAGCCCGGCTTGGTGTCAGAGGTATAGCCGCCACCGGTCACGGTCTTCTTGACCTCGAGCGCGTCGGGGCTGAAGGCCGTGGCGCCCTTGAGCGCCGCGTTGTTCGACTTGGTCCAGAACTCGACGACTTCCTGGGCCTGGGCCGCGGTCTTCGCCAGGTCGGCGTTGGCCACGGTGTTGTCGGCCTGAGCGGTGCCGGCCAGGCCGGCAGCCAGGAGACCAGTGGCCAGAACGGCGCCACCGGCCGGGAGGAGGATGCGCTTCACGGTAACTCCTTGCGCTGTCGTGGAACGCCTCTTGCGTCCCATGCGTCAGTAAAGGGATGGCAGGAACATACAGTGTCGATCTTGAGGTCCGGTAGCCGCTTTGGAAGGAAAAGAGGCGACTCGTCGGGCGTGATCGATCTGTGATGTTTAAGAGGCGTTGGCGCAGAAGCTCGGAAGAAGGCGATCTCTCTCCCATTTGCCCTGATCAACATAAAGACGGTGTCAGTGGGGCGCCCGGGGAGCGAGGCGTTGCGTCGTTCCGGCCGGCGTTGGCCATGTGACGCACATCACATTGGGTTGATGGCACCGTATCGGGCTCCCGTGCGTCCAAAGCGCTTCACATCCGGGGACGGAACGCAGAAGGGCCCGGCAGATGCCGGGCCCTTCGCGTGTAACAGGTCTACGAACGGTTCAGGACCGGTCGCCGGCTGTTACGTCAGACAACCTTGCCGGACCACGAGGCCGCAGCGGCCTTGTAGACGGTGTTGGTCTCGCCGTCGAAGTACGGCGACGAGATGTAGTCAACGCGGCCGTTGCCGTCCTGGTCGTTGAAGGTGCTGGTGACACCGTTCACGTAGCCGAGACGCTTGGCGTTGCTGTAGTTGTACAGCCACGGACCACCGTCGGCGCCCTCGGTCATGGCGCACTTGAGGGCGACGTGCTCCTCGATCTTCTTGGCAGCCGAACCGACCAGCTTCTTGGTGGTCTTGCCGTAGCACCACTTCGGAGTAATGCCGGTGTAGTTCTTGTTGCCGTCGGGGTGCGCAGCGGCCGGGTAGCCGAACACGCGGATGGCCTTGCCCGTGGGCTGGTTCCACGCGAAGCCCTGACCGCCGACGTTGTCACCGAGCCGACCCGCGTCCAGGGACTTGTGGTCGATGATGTAGAAGACGGTCTTGTAGAACTTCGTGTCCGAGCCCGGCTTGTACCACTGCTGCACGAAGAAGTGCGTGATGGTCCAGTTGCCGCGACGGTCGCGCTCGACCTTGGCCGGGTACTTGAAGGAGTTCCGGCGCTGCTTGGCCTTGTAGGCAGCGGCGTCGTTGGCGGTCACGTTCTCGGTGACGGGCTCACCGAACTTGCGACCGTTGCCCTTGCCGATGCCGGCGCGGTTGTAACGACCCTCGGAGACCTCGACCTTGCCGACGGTGGCACCCGGGAAGTCGGGGCCCGTCGCCTCGGGGGCGGAGCCACGCTTGACCCAGTAGGACTCGGTCGACGTGGGGTCAACCGAACCCTTCAGGTACTCTTCCTTGCTGATCTCGACGTCCTTGGAGTCCTTCAGGCCCGTGTACTTGTCCCACTCGGCCTTGGAGACGTTCTTGCTGGACTCGGAACCGTCGACCTTGACACCGTTGTAAACGGTGACGAACGCGTAGTCGCGGTCGTAGTCCTCGTAGACGTCGAAGTCGTAGTGGGTGAAGGCCTGCTTACCCACGTAGATGCCCCAAGGAGCCTTGCCCTGGTAGTAACCGGGGACGAAGACCCACTTGTCCATCACGTCAGCGTTGGCGCCGGTGTCGTAGACGCAGTGCCCGGCCGTGGCGACCAGGTTGCGGTACTGCGACTGGATCGAGGTGGCGGAGCACCACTTCTTCTCGCCCTTGCCGTTGACGAAGAACACCTTGCCGATGGTCTTCGGCATGTTGACGTTCTGCACCTTGGCGGCGGTCTTCTTCTCCTCGCCGATCGGCGAGGTGGAGCCCGGCTTGGTGTCCGTGGTGGAGCCGCCCTTGCTCTGCAGCTTGGCGACGTCGCTCTTCTCCCAGACGTTGGACTCGGTGGCGGCCTTGAGGGCGGCACCGTTGTTCTCGGCCCAGAAAGAGGCGATCGCGTTCGCGTTGGCCGCAGAGGTCGCCAGGTTGTCCTTGGCGACGTCAGACGCGGCGGAGGCCGTACCGGCGAGGCCGGCGGCCAGCAGACCGGTGGCGGCGATAACGCCACCGGCGGGGATGAGGATGCGCTTCAAGGGAACTGCTCCTTGCTCTGTCGTGGGTCGCAATTTGCGTCCCATGCGTCAGTAAAGGGATAGCAAGGAACATAGCGTGGTGATCTCCGCAGGTGAAACCCGCTTGAGAAGATCCGGTAGCCACCCTTACCGCCGTGACCTTTCCGTTACCAGTCAGAGATCTTCGCGCGGCGTGACGAGGAGATCACGTTTTTGCAGGATACGCGTGGGGTGATGCTCTTGGTACGGAAGTTTCGTTAGTGCCCCGATACTCTCTGTGATCGGTTGATCGTGACTCAGATCACAGGAACCGAATTGGAGCCTCAGCCCGTCTAAGCTCACCCTCGCTCCCAGGTGATCTTCAGCTTCGGCCTATTGACCTCTCAGGAAGCCCGTCCGCACGGGGGTTCTGGACGCGTTCCCGGCATGTGCCCGACAGGTTCCCGACATGCGAAGACCTCCGTGCCGTTGGCCGGCCGGAGGTCTTCTGAGGGCGCCAGGGGCCTTTCTGAGCCCGTGAAAACAAGACGAGGGCCTCGGAGGCCGAGGCCCTCGCTTCCCCTGGTAGGGCTTACTTGTACAGCTCGCCGTTCGGGCCGACGATCTTGCCCGACCACACGTTCTTGGCCGCGTTGTAGACGGAGGCCGTCTCGCCGTCGAAGTACGGCGAGGTGATGTAGTCGATGCGGTCGTTGCCGTCCTGGTCGGCGAAGGTGCTGGTGACGCCGTTGACGTAACCGGTGCGCTTGCCGTTGCTGTAGTTCAGCAGCCACGGGCCGCCGTCGTAGCCCGGGGTCACCGCGCACTTGAGGCCGACGTGCTCCTCGATCTTCAGCCAGGAGGCGCCGAGCTTCTTGCCGGTGGTCTTGCCGTAGCAGTGCTTCGGCGTCACGCCGCTGTACGGCCGGTCGCCGTCGGGGTGCGGCGCGGCCGGGTAGCCGAACGTGCGGACCGGCTTGCCCGTGGGCTGGTTCCACGCGAAGCCCTGACCACCGACGTTGTCACCGAGCCGGCCCGCGTCCTTGACCACCAGGAGGTTGTAGCGGCCGCCCCAGGAGCGCTTGGGGCCGGTGAAGCGCTGGTAGTCGCGCTTGCTCACCGGCTTGACGCGCTGGAGGGTGATGCCGTTGTAGACGGTGACGAACGCGTAGTCGCGGTCGTAGTCCTCGTAGACGTCGAAGTCGTAGTGGGTGAAGGCCTGCTTGCCCACGTAGATGCCCCAAGGAGCCTTGCCCTGGTAGTAACCGGGGACGAAGACCCACTTGTCGAGGGTGTCCTTGTTGCTGTCGGTGTCGTACACGCAGTGGCCGGCCGTGGCGACCAGGTTGCGGTAGTTCGACTGGATCGAGGTGGCCGAGCACCAGCGGAACTTGCCGTGCGCGTCGACGAAGAAGACCTTGCCGACGGTCTTGGGCAGGTTCACGTTCTGGCCGCCGGCCGCCTTCGTGCCTCCGGTGGGCGCGGTCGTGCCGGGCCGGCCGTCAGGGGTGTAGCCGCCCTTGGAGACGACCTTCCTGACTTCCTTCGAGTCCCACGTGTACTGGGTCGCCGACCGGAGCGCGGCACCGTTGGAGGCGAGCCAGAAGGAGGCGATGGAGACCGCGGCCGAGGAGTTGCGGGCCATCGGGTCGTGGGCGACACGCGCGGCGGCCTGCGATGTCCCGGTCAGGCCGGTGGCGAGCAGACCGGTGGCCAGGACGGCGCCGCCGGCGGGCAGGAGGATTCGCTTCAACGTAACTCCAGGTTGCGCTGGCGAGGAGGCGCCTCGTGGCCCTCCTGAACTCAGCAAATGGACAGCCCGGAACCTACAGCTTTGATCCTCTTCCTGGGAATTTGCTGTAGATCATCCCCATGGTCTCCAAGCGCGCCGTGATCGTCTCGTGACAGAGAAGTTGCTGGACGTCTGAGGGTGCCGATCGGTTTCTATGATCTACGTCACATTTGCCGGCGTGGTCAGCCCGGCCGCGTGCCGGTAGACCTCCCCGGTGGTGGTGTCGAAGTAAGGGGACGACACCGCGTCATAGCCGCCCTTGGCGTCCCTGTTCCAGGTCAGGCTGTTGACGCCGTTGAGGCTGCCGAGCCGGCGCGTGTCGTCGTAGCCGATCACCCACGGGCCGCCGCTGGCGCCCGGGCTGAAGTCGCACGGCGCCAGCTCCACGCCCTTCTGCAGGTCGCGGCTGGGCGCGACGGTGAAGCGCGTCGTGCGCTCCCTGCACTTCATCAGCTTCTTGCCGTTGAACGGGGTCGAGCCGTCGGGCTGCACGCCCGCCGGGTAGCCGAAGGCGGCCGAGGTGTACGTGCCCGGCTTCTTGTTCAGGGCCATGCCGAGCCCGCCCACGTTGTCCTGGAGCCGGCCGACGTCCTGCATGACGTAGCCGCCGTCCTTGGCCGTCCAGGTGAAGCCCCGGTGCACGGTGACGAACGCGTAGTCGTAGTCGTAGTCGGCCCGGCCCGACCAGTCCTCGTGCAGGCTGATCGATGAGCCCACGTAGATGCCGTACGGCGTCTCGCCGTTGGGGCCGGGGTTGGGGACGAAGATCCAGTAGTCGGCGGGCTTGGCCTGGCGGGAGTCGTACGCGCAGTGTCCCGCCGTGGCGACGACGCTGCGGTTCCTGGCCGCGACCGAGCTGGCCGAGCACCAGTACTCCTTGTCGCCGAACCGGAAGAAGACCTTGCCCATGGTGGCGGCGGCCCCGCCCTTGCGCGGCGGCACGGCGTTGACGCTCTGCGCGGCGAGCGAGCGCCTGACCGCCGCCACGGGGGCGGCGGAGGCGGTGGTGGTCGCGGCGACGTTCTCCGAGGTGCCCGGCGTCGCCGGGTTGAAGCTGTCGGCCTTCTTCAGGCGGTCGGGCTTCCAGTACTCGGCGACCCGCTGGACGTCGGCGGCGGTCTTAGCCAGCGGAGCGGCGTAGACCTTGCTCGCCGGGGCGGCATGGGCGATCCCCGTGAATGTGGACAGGGTCAGCGCAGGCAGCATCAGCAGCGCGCTGCTGAGGGCAGCGGCCGCTAGGTGCCTGGCTCGGGGGATCATCAAATGCCTTTCTCGGGTCGTAAGGGTGGATTTTTCCAGAAGTGTTGACTGTATTGCAGCTCGGATAGAGATTCGTTACCTGATCAAGAGTGTGCCGTGAGGTATAAGGACTCCGTCAGGCATACGCGTAAATGATCATTAACTTGCTGTGTTTCCGCAGGTCGGGGGCGGGTTTGGCGTACCTGGAATTGTGTGTGGCGCGGCCCGGGGCGCCGGTGCTCGGCGCGATCGCATTTGGGCATGGCTGGAGGCCCCGGAACCAGGGGAACCGGGGCCCGGGGCGCCGTTCGATCACCGCGGCATGTTGCCGGTCCAGCGGTTGGCCGCGGCCTTGTAGACCTTGTAGGTGTCGCCGTTGAAGTACGGCGAGGAGATGTGGTCGTAGCGGTCGTTGCCGTCGGTGTCCCACGCGACACTGTTGACGCCGACGAGGTAACCCGTGCGTGACGCGCTCTTGTAGTTGTAGAGGAGCGGGCCGCCGCTCGCGCCGGCCGTGAACGAGCACTTGACGCCGATGTGCTCCTGGAGGTTGTACTTCTTGGCCTCCGGCATCGCCTTGGTCTTGCCGTAGCACCACTTCATCGTGCGCCCGGTGAACGGCTTGTCGCCGTCGGGGTGCTCACCCGCGGGGTAGCCGAACGAGAACACGTTCAGCTTGGTGCTCCTGTTCCAGGTGAAGCCCTGACCGCCGACGTTGTCGCCGAGCCTGCCGACGTTCTTGACCGTCCACCGCCACCGGTTGCCGGACTTCTCCCAGTTGACCTTGATGCCGTTGTAGACGTTGACGAACGCGTAGTCGTAGTCGTAGTCCTCCTTCACCACGAAGTCGTCGTGCGCGTTGAAGGTCTTGGCGGCGTAGATGCCGTAGGGGGCCTTGCCGGTCCAGGCGGTGTCGCCGTCCCAGTACGACGGGATGAAGACCCAGTTGTCGTAGAAGGTGTTCTTCTTCGTGTCGTACACGCAGTGGGCCGAGGTCGCCACGAGGTTGCGGTACTTGCCCTGCACGGAGCTGGCCGAGCAGTAGCGCCAGTTCTTCGGGTTGCGGGGGTCGGTCTTCGGCAGGGTGAAGAACACCCGGCCGACGGAGTTGGGCAGGTTGACCTGCTTGCTCTTCTTGGTCTTGCCGCTCTTCTCCCCGCCGATCGGCGGGACGGAGCCGGGCGGGCCGTCGGGGGTGTCGTTGCTGCCCTTGACGCCCCTGGTGGAGACGTCGACGCCGTCGTCGTAGTCGGTGGCTCGCTTGACGCGGTCGGGGGTCCAGAACTGGACGGCCTGCTCCGCGGGGGTGGCCGCGTTCCTGGAGATGACGTCGGAGCGTGCCGTCGTGCTCGTCGTGCCTGTCGCGGTGCTGGCCGCGGCGCTGCTGACCGTCCCTGCCGTGAGCCCTAAGGCCATCAGGCCGGCCAGGGGGATCGCGATGCGCCTTGCTCGGGAAAACATGGAGCTCCTCTCGGCTTTCGGCGGCCCAGAGCGGGGTACTGCGCCCCGGTGGGCCAGGAAAACGTTCGAAACGCTAATGAATGGCGCTCCTGGGTCGCCATAAAGCGACGAGAAAAAGCATGGGACGGTTCCGTTCCGTTATCCGAATAGCTAAGTCGCTGGTCTCGTCTGTAGGTATCTTCGCTGGTCAGAGCCGTGTTTTATTGTCCTGAACATCAGTGGTAACCGTTATTATCACGCGCCACTCGACGTGCGGTGCTTATCAACAGAGCGATGTTCTGGTTAGCTGTGGTCATGGATCCACGCACCCCCTGTCTCATCGGCATCGCGCAACGCACCATTCGCGAACAACCCGGCCCCGAACCGCTCGATCTGTGGGAGTCGGTCGCGCGCGAGGCCGCCGACGACGCGCGGCTGCCTCTTTCGCGGCTCGGCTCGCTCCAGGTCGTCTGGACCGACTCCTGGCAGTACGACTCGCCCGTCGGCCGGCTCGCGGAGCGGCTCGGGGCCGCGCCACGCCATCGCGCGTACTCGGCCGTCGGCGGCACCGCGCCGCAGCTCCTCATCGGGGCGGCGGCGGCCGGGATCGCGGCGGGCGAGTTCGACAGCGCGCTCGTGGCCGGAGCCGAGGCGCTGGCGACGCGGCGGGCGTACAGGAAGGCGGGGGAGCACGTGCCGTGGAGCCATCCGGCCGACCCCAAACCGCCGTACGGGTGGGAGCGCCCGCCGCACCCGTCCGCGCTGGCGCACGGGCTGTTCCTGCCCGTGCACACCTACCCGATCATGGAGACCGCCCGGCGGGCCCGTCTCGGGGTGACGATCGAGGAGGAGGTGCGCGAACGGGCCCTGATGATGGCGCCGATGACGGAAGTGGCCGCCGCCAACCCCCATGCGTGGCGGCGGACCGTGCGCACCGCCGGCGAGCTCGCCGCCGACCGGCGGTACGTCGGCTGGCCGTACACGCGCTCCACCGTGGCCGTGCTGGAGGTCGACCAGGCGGCGGCCGTCGTGCTCGCCGGCTCTGGGCTCGCCGACCGGCTGGGAGTGCCCGCCGAGCAGCGGGTGTACCTGCGGGGGTGGGCGTACGCGGAGGACACCTGGGAGGTGGCCGCGCGGCCCTCGCTGGGCTTGTCGCCGGCCGCCGGCGCAGCCGCCCGCGCCGCCTTCGACCGCGCCGGGCTCGGGCTCGGCGACATGGACGCGCTCGACGTCTACAGCTGCTTCGCGGTCGCGCTCCGGCAGGCGTGTGACGCGCTCGGGTTCGACCCGCTCGACCGGCGGGGGCTCACCGTCACGGGCGGGCTGCCGTACGCGGGCGGGCCCGCGAGCGACTACGTGCTGCACTCGACGGCCACCATGGCCGGGCTGCTGCGCGCCCAGCCGGGGCACGGGCTGGTGACCGGAGTCGGGATGCACCTGACCAAGCACAGCAGCGCGGTGTGGTCCAGCTCGCCGGGCGGACGGGCGGGGGACTCCGCGCCCGTTCACGTCGGCACGGAGGTGCCCCTGGTTCCGGCCTATTCGGGGCGTGGTGTGGTGGCCGGGTACACGGTGGCGCACGGGCGGGACGGGGGCTTCGAGAAGGGGTTCGTCGTGGTGGAGGTGCCGGGCTCCGGGCGGGCTTACGCGGTGGTCACGGAGGAGGAGCTGCTGGCCGAGGCCGAGTCGCGGGAGCTGGTCGGGCAGGAGGTGCGGGTGGTCACGGACGGCAAGGTCAATGTGGCTTCGTGGTGACGCAAAGTGAGTGCAAAGCTGTGACGATGTGACTACTGTTTGTTCTTGACATTTTTATGTCACCGGCACACGCTGGAGCCATGCGGAGGACAACAGTGCGCATCGACGAAGCGCTCCTCAACGAGGCGAAGGCGTACGCGGCCAGAAACGGACGAAGTCTCACCTCAGTGATGGAGGACGCCTTGCGCCAACTGCTCAACCGCTCCACGGAGGCGGCCGAACGGCCCCGCGTGGAGCTCGTCACCAGCAACGCGAAACTGAAGCCGGGGATCGAGCTGACCCCCGAGTACATCCACTTCCTGATGGAGCAAGACGACATCGAGAAGTATGGGCAGGTGCACGACGATGCTGCTCAGTGACGTCAACATCCTCGTCAACGCCTTCCGCACGGAAGCGCCGCACCACGTCGTCTGCCACAAGCTGCTCGAGGAACAGGTCAACGGCGAGTCCGCCTACGCGGTCTCCGACTTCGTGATCAACGGGTTCATCCGGGTGCTCAGCATCACGGCGATCCACTGCGACCCCCCACCGACCATGCGGCAGATCCTCGCCTTCGCCGAGCAGGTCCGCAACCAACGCCACGCCATCGTCGTCGCCCCCGGGGAGCGTCACTGGGAGATCTTCACGAGGCTCTGCAAGCAGACCGACGCCCGCAGAAAGCTCATCCCCGACGCCTATCTCGCTGCGCTCGCCATCGAGCACGGTTGTGAATTTGTGACCTGCGATACCGACTTCGCCCGGTTCGAGGGGTTGCGCTGGCGGTCGCCGCTCAACTGAACTGAGGACAAAGGGCGCAAGCCAGCACTACTCGGCTAGGAACGTCGGTGGCTGACCGGTTCGACGTCATCGAGGCAGGGGGGCGCGGCCGCCGCCGGTGGGTCGGCGTGACGGTGGTGGTGGCGCTCGTGGTCATCTGTGCCGTCAACCTGCTCAACCGGCGCGAGCCCGCCCCCATGACCGACGCCGAGGGGCCGACGCCCGCGCCGATCCGGTCCCTCACCAGAGTGCAGAGCGAGCCCAACATCCTCACCGCGCCCGCCACCCGCAAGGGCGGCGACCGGGTGCTGCGGGTCGTGTTCCCCGACGGCGCGCGGGGTGAGGTGCGTTATCCGGCCGAGCTGGGGCTCGCTGAGATGGGGTCGCGGCCGTTCTGGGGCGGGTGGGTCGACGGGCGGTTCCGGCAGTTCGTCGCTCCCTACCTCGGTGAGGTCGAGATCACCCGGGGCGGGCAGCCCATCAGGAGCTTCACCTCCAACGTCACCCTCTGGCCGCGGCAGGCCGGTGGCGGGTCCTACGGGCAGGTGCTGCTGTTCGCGTTCGGGCCGTGGCGGCTGGCCGTCTATGACCGAGGGCCGGGGCTGACGTTCGAGCAGCGGATGACGCTGGCCCGCCAGATGAAGGGCCGGGTGACCAAGGACGGCTACCTCGTGCTGGCGGCCGGCAAGGACGTCCGGCTGGCCCCGCCCGGCACGGTCGTGCAGGGCTATCCCGCGGGGCCGCAACTGTGGTTCGGCGGCGGGATGGGCGAGCTGGTGGCACTCGTCCCGACGCCCGACTGCGCGTCCAAGGCCAAGATGCCGGCGGTCACCGACGGCCCCGGGCGGCGCGGCGAGATGGTCTGCCGCGGCGACGTCCTGGTAGCGGTCACCGGCCCACCCGAGTTCCGCCGCACCGTCCTCAACGACCTTCGTGTCACCCTGCGCTGACCACCTCCTTTCACAGGGCCCCGACCCCCAGGTCACCGTCACCTGACGGAGGCGGCGGGAGGTGAGCGCTTTTTCGAGAGGGTCCGGCTCATCACCTCCCATCGCGCCACCTGACAGAGGGGGTGAGGGGTGAGCGCTTCCCCGTAGGGTCTGACAGTTCCGGGGTGCTCACCCGTAACCGGATTCGTGACCTGATCGCCGGACACGTGGCGGTGATCTCCGGTGGTGGGCTAGCTCTCTCTCCCCTCCTTTCCGCTGATGGTTGCGGCTCGGTAGGTGGGTGTGTGGGGGTGGGCTGAAGTAGGGTGCGGCCATGTTCGCCGTTACCGCCACGCAGATCGATCCCGACAACCCGCTCGCCGGACTGACGCTGGGCGAGCACCCCGAGCCGAAGGTGCCGGACGGGTGGACGACCGTCACCGTACGCGCCGCCGCGCTCAACCACCACGACCTGTGGACGCTCAAGGGCGTCGGCATCCGCCAGGACCGCCTGCCGATCGTGCTGGGGTGTGACGCCGCCGGCGTGGACGAGGACGGCAACGAGGTCATCGTGCACTCCGTGATCGGCTCCGGTCCCGACGAGACGCTCGACCCGAAGCGTTCGCTGCTGTCGGAGGTGCACGACGGCACGTTCGCCGACCGGGTGGCGGTGCCGCGGCGAAACCTGGTGCCCAAGCCGGCGGCGCTGAGTTTCGAGCACGCCGCCTGTCTGCCGACGGCGTGGCTGACCGCGTACCGGATGTTGTTCGAGAAGGCTGGGCTGGAGCCGGGCTCGACCGTGCTCGTGCAGGGGGCCGGCGGCGGCGTGGCGACGGCGCTGATCGCGCTGGGCCGGGCGGCCGGCTACCGGATCTGGGCCACCAGCCGGACGGAGGGCAAGCGGGCGGCGGCCCTGGAGCTGGGCGCGGACCAGGTGTTCGAGCCGGGGGCGCGGCTGCCCGAGCGGGTGGACGCGGTGATGGAGACGGTCGGGCAGGCCACGTGGGACCACTCGCTCAAGTCGCTCAAGCCGGGCGGGCGCATCGTCGTGTGCGGGGCGACCAGTGGCGCGGTGCCGCCCGCCGACCTCAACCGGGTCTTCTTCCTGCAGCTGTCGGTGGTCGGCTCGACGATGGGGACGCGGGAGCAGCTGCGGCGGCTGGCGGTGTTCCTGGAGCAGACGGGGGTGCGGCCGGTGGTCGACCGGGCGATGCCGCTGGCGGAGGCACGCGACGGGTTCTCCGCGCTGGCGTCGGGGGAGATCTTCGGGAAGATCGTTTTCACCCGTTAGATAAGTGACAAGTTACTTATGCTGACTCCTGGGTGATACAAGAAGGATGAGGCGTCTCACCCAGGAGTGATCAGCGTGGACGTTGTGCCGTTCGGCCCGGGTTCGATGCACTGGGACACCGCCGGGGAGTACCGCAACCTGCTCATCGCGGGCAGTGCGCTGGTGCTGCAGACCATGCATCCGGCCGTGGGGGCCGCGGTGGGGGAGCACTCGACGTACAAGCAGGATCCGTGGGGGCGGCTGCAGCGCACGCTGATCTCCGTGCAGAAGTGGGTGTACGGCGGCGCCGAGGGGCCCGCCGAGGGGCAGCGGCTCAGGCGGCTGCACGAGCCGATCGGCGGTGTGGACGAGCAGGGCCGGCGCTACCACGCTCTGAACGGTGAGGCGTGGGCCTGGGTGCATCTGACGTTGTTCGAGCGGTTCATCACGCTCAACCGCTATTTCGGCACCCCGTACACGAAGGGTCAGTTGGAGCGGTTCTACGAGGAGTCGCGGCAACTCGGGGCGATCCTGCGGGTGCCCGAGCGTGAGGTGCCCGCCGATCTGCCGGCGTTCCGTGCGTACTTCGACAGGATGGTGGCCGAGCGGCTCGAAGCCCACCCGACCGCCCTCGACGTGCTGGCCGCCATGCGCGGCACCCCCGCGCCGCCCGGACTGCCCGCTCCGCTGCGGCGGTTGTGGCGGCCGGTGGGGGCCGGAGCGGGGGAGCTGACGTCCTTCCTCACGGTCGGCACCCTGCCACCGGCTGTCCGGCGCAGGCTCGGCTTACGTTGGACGGCCCGCGACGAACGCCGCTTACGCCACCTGGGCCACGCGGTGGCGATGCTCAACCCGCGCCTCCCGGAACGCCTGCGTTACATGCCGCTCGCCTACCAGGCCCGCCGAGCCGCCCGCCGCACCCACCGCCCGGCCCCTCGGCACGTCCGCTCCGCCTGACTCCACGTTCGCCGGAGGAGACCCGCGCCGGCCAGAGGGGTGGGTGGGTCAGCGGTCGAGGATTTCGCGGATGCGGGTGGCGCTTTCGGTGAGGGTTGTGCGGAGTTCGGCAAGCTTGTCGGGGGTCAGGCGGGCCTCGGAGGCGTCGCGGCGGGCTTGGCCGACGAAGTCGGCGAGCAGTTCGCCCAGCTCGGCGTCCAGGTCGGCGCGGCCGGCGGGGCCGCCGGGCGGTGGGCCGCCGAGCGTGCTCCACGCCTCCTGCCAGATCCTGCGCCACTCCCTGCTGAGCCGCTCACCTTCGTCCTGCCAGTGGTAGGCGTGCTCCATCCACTGGCGTTTCTGTTCGTCCCGCAGCCGCTTGAGGTCCTCCTTCTGCTGGCGGCGCAGCCGCCTGGTGTCTTCGGCGGCGCCGGTGCGCACGTCCTTGGCCATCCTGGTCAGCTCGTCGCGCAGCGAGCGTACGGTGTCGCGGACGTCCTCCTTGACCTCGCGCGCGATGTCGCGGACGGAGGCGGAGATCTCCTGCTCCAGGTCGGCGAGCTCGTCGAGCCGGTCGTTGAGCTCCTCGCGGCCCTTGTCGGTGATGGAGAACACCTTCTTGCCCTCGACCACCTCGTGCGTCACCAGGCCCTCTTCCTCCAGCCTGGCCAGGCGTGGGTAGATGGTGCCGGGGGAGGGCGAGTAGACGCCGAGGAAGCGGTCCTGGAGCAGCCGGATGACCTCGTAGCCGTGGCGCGGGCTCTCGTCCAGCAGCTTGAGCAGGTACAGCCGGAGCCGGCCGTGACCGAAGACAGGGCTCATTCCTTCTCTCCCTTGAGCAGCGTGACCTCGCCGGAGACCGTGGTGGCCGACAGCGAGGCCATGCCGCCGCCGAGCCGCCCGGACATCGACTTCATGCCGGGGGAGCTCTTGGTGGACAGTTCCTCGAACGTGCTGACGAGCCGTCCGGAGGTGGATCGGGCGGTGACGTCCGCCTCCACGTTCTCGGGCAGCCTGACCAGGATGTCACCGGAGACGCTGTTGATGGTCACGTGTCCGGTGGGACGCAGTGACAGGTCGGCGGTGATGCGGCCGGAGACGGTGTTGGCCTTGAGCCGGTGCGGCGTGCCGTCGGCCACGGTGAGGTCGCCCGAGACGCTGATGAACGACAGGTCGCCGTCCATGGCGCGGGTCTCGACCGGGCCGGATACGGTGTTGGCCGTCACCTCGCCGCTGACGCCGTCGAGCACGATCTCGCCGGAGACGCTCTTGACGTCCGTGACGCGCTCGAACCCGGCGACCACGGCCGGCGCCGTGACGACGCCCGCTTTGACCCGGCAGGTCTTGGGGACGGCGATGGACAGCACGGTTCTGCGTTGGTCGCGGCGCAGCCAGCCGAGCAGGCCGTCCCAGGTGAGGTCGCGGTAGGCGACGGTGAGCGTGCGGGCCAGTTCGTCGTACGTGACGAGGAGCGGCGAGGCCGACGCGATCTCGGCGATCTCCAGGGTGGGTGGCCCGTCACTGGCCAGGACGTCGAGCCGGCCCGCGACGATGCGTACGTCGAGGTCGTCGACCTGGTCGAAGGTGAGCCGGTCCGGCGCGTCGATCGTCCACTGCTGCATGCTCCCGCCCTTTCCCTGACGTCATCCCTACACAAGACACGATATGTCGCGTTCGCCCGAGACTCAAGATGTATCGCGTTTTGCTTCGAGACTACCGCCGCACACCTTCAGGCGGGCGGCCGTCAGTCGTCCTCGTCGTCGTCGAGCCGGGCCAGCCACGTGGCCAGCCGCTCGATCGGCGTCTCGAACTCGGGGTTGAGATCGACGAACTCGCGCAGCCGCTCGCCCAGCCACAGCAGGCTGACCTCCTCCTCGCCACGCCGCTCGACCAGCTCTTCGATCCCCCGATCGGTGAAGTACATCGTTCTCCCTCGACTACCCGGGGCGACGCCGCCCCGTCTGACTGACAGCAGTGAGCCCCCGGCCACGAGGGGCAGGGGGCTCACCGTCGATCACCTGAATGCTCAGCCGAAGATCTGGTGCAGGATCTCCTCGAGCTCCCGGTCGTGCGCGTTGTGCGAACCGGTCGCCGGCGAGCTGTTGGCCGTCCGCGACACCCGGCGCAGCGACCGGCCGCCCAGCACCTGCGGGTCCTCGGCCAGCTTGAGCGTGAGGTACGGCCACGGGCCCATGTTGGTGGGCTCGTCCTGGGCCCAGACCAGCTCGGCCTGCGCGCCGTAGCGGGTCAGCTCGGCCGCCAGCTCCTCCGCCGGGAACGGGTAGAGCCGCTCGAGCCGGACCAGCGCCACGTCGTCACGCCCGCTCTTCTCGCGCTGCGCGAGCAGCTCGTAGTAGAGCTTGCCGGACGTGAGCGCCACCTTGGTCACCTTGGCCGGGTCGACGGTGGTGTCACCGATGACCGGCTGGAAGGTGCCCGAGGTGAAGTCGGACGCCTTGGACGTGGCCGCCTTGTGGCGCAGCAGCCACTTCGGCGTGAAGACCACCAGCGGCTTGTGCCGCTCGGACTCCACCTGCCAGCGCAGCAGGTGGAAGTAGTTGGCCGGCGTGGTGGGCTGGGCGACGGTCATGTTGTCGAGCGCGCACACCTGGAGGAAGCGCTCGATGCGGGCCGAGGAGTGGTCGGGGCCCTGACCCTCGTAGCCGTGCGGCAGCAGCAGCACGACCGAGGACCTCTGGCCCCACTTCTGCTCGCCCGACGAGATGAACTCGTCGATGATCGTCTGGGCGCCGTTGACGAAGTCGCCGAACTGCGCCTCCCAGCAGACCAGGGCGTCGGGCCTGACCACGCTGTAGCCGTATTCGAAGCCGAGCGCCGCGAACTCGCTGAGCAGCGAGTCGTAGACGTAGAACTTCGTGGTGCCCTGGTTGAAGGTCTTGAGCGGCGTGTGGTCGGCGCCGGTCATGCGGTCGACGAGGACGGCGTGGCGCTGGGTGAACGTGCCGCGCCTGGAGTCCTGGCCGACCAGGCGCACCGGGTGGCCGTCGATCAGCAGCGAGCCGAAGGCCAGCGTCTCGCCCATCGCCCAGTCGATCGAGTCCTGCTCGACCATCTGGCCGCGGCGCTGCAGCACCGGCGCGAGACGCGGGTGCGGCGTGAAGCCCTCGGGCAGGCTGAGCTGGGTGTCGACGATGCGCTTGAGCGTCTCGTCGCTGATCGCCGTCGGCGTGTCGGCGTGGGACCACTTGACGACCTCGGCGGGCGGCACCCGCATGGCGGCCGCCTCCTTGGGCTTCTTCGCCGCCTCGCGGACCTCGGTGAACGCCTGCTCCAGCTTGGCCTGGTAGTCGCGCAGCGCCTGCTCGGCCTCTTCGACCGTGATGTCGCCGCGGCCGATCAGGGCCTCGGTGTAGAGCTTGCGGGTCGAGCGCTTGGCGTCGATGAGGTCGTACATCAGCGGCTGGGTGAAGGCGGGGTTGTCGCCCTCGTTGTGGCCGCGGCGGCGGTAGCAGATGAGGTCGATGACGACGTCCTTGCGGAACGCCTGGCGGTATTCGTAGGCCAGCTGGCCCACCCGCACGACGGCCTCGGGGTCGTCGCCGTTGACGTGGAAGATCGGCGCCTGGATCATCCGCGCGACGTCGGTCGCGTAGACCGACGAGCGGGAGGAGGCGGGCGAGGTGGTGAAGCCGACCTGGTTGTTGACCACGACGTGGACGGTGCCGCCGGTGCGGTAGCCGCGCAGCTGCGACAGGTTGAGCGTCTCGGCCACCACGCCCTGGCCCGCGAAGGCCGCGTCGCCGTGGACGAGGACGGGAAGGACGGTGAAGCCCTCCTCGCCGCGCTCGAGAAGGTCCTGCTTGGCCCGGACGACGCCCTCCAGCACCGGGTCGACCGCCTCCAGGTGGGAGGGGTTGGCGACCACGGAGGCGGTGATCGTGTTGCCGCTCGGCGCGGTGAACGTGCCGGCGGCGCCCAGGTGGTACTTCACGTCGCCGGAGCCGTGGGCGGTGCGGGGGTCGATGTTGCCCTCGAACTCGCCGAAGATCTGCGCGTAGGACTTGCCGACGATGTTGGCCAGCACGTTGAGCCTGCCGCGGTGGGCCATGCCGATGACGACCTCGTCGAGGCCCTCGTCGGCGGCGTCGCTGATCACCGAGTCGAGCAGCGGGATGAGGGACTCGCCGCCCTCGAGCGAGAAGCGCTTCTGGCCGACGAACTTCGTCTGCAGGAACGTCTCGAACGCCTCGGCGGTGTTGAGCCGCGACAGGATGTTGAGCTGCTCGTCGCGCTCGGGCGACTTGTGCGGCTTCTCCACCCGCGCCTGGATCCAGGCCCGCTCTTCGGGGTTCTGGATGTGCATGTACTCGATGCCGACCGTGCGGCAGTAGGAGTCGCGCAGCACGCCCAGGATCTCGCGCAGCTTCATCAGCGGGCGGCCGCCGAAACCGCCGGTGGCGAACTCGCGCTCGAGGTCCCACAGCGTCAGGCCGTGGCTCTGGATGTCGAGGTCGGGGTGCTTGCGCTGCTTGTACTCCAGCGGGTCGGTCTCGGCCATGAGGTGGCCGCGCACGCGGTAGGCGTGGATCAGCTCGATCACGCGAGCGGACTTGGCCACGTCGTCGTCGTGGGAGGCCGAGATGTCCTGGACCCAGCGGACCGGCTCGTACGGGATCCGCAGCGCCTCGAAGATCTCGTCGTAGAAGCCGTCCTCGCCGAGCAGCAACCGGTGGATCTGGCGCAAGAAGTCGCCCGACTGGGCGCCCTGGATGATCCGGTGGTCGTAGGTGCTGGTCAGCGTCATGACCTTGGAGACGGCCAGGCGCGACAGCGTGTCGGGCGATGCGCCCTGGTATTCGGCCGGGTATTCCATGGCGCCGACGCCGATGATGGTGCCCTGGCCGGGCATCAGGCGCGGGACGGAGTGGACGGTGCCGATGGTGCCGGGGTTGGTCAGCGAGATCGTGGTGCCGGAGAAGTCGTCGACGCCGAGCTTGCCGGCCCGCGCCTTGCGTACGACCTCTTCGTAGGCCATCCAGAACTGGCGGAAGTCCATCTCCTCGGCGCCCTTGATGGAGGGCACGAGGAGCTGGCGGTCGCCGTTGCTCTTCTGGACGTCGATGGCCAGGCCGAAGCCGACGTGCTCGGGCTTGACCAGGGTGGGCTTGCCGTCGATCTCGGCGTAGGAGTAGTTCATCTCCGGCATGGCCTTCAGCGCCTTGACGATCGCGAACCCGATCAGGTGCGTGAAGGAGATCTTGCCGCCTCGACCCCGCTTGAGGTGATTGTTGATCACGATGCGGTTGTCGATGAGCAGCTTGGCCGGGATGGCACGGACGCTGGTCGCGGTCGGCACCGACAGCGACAGGTCCATGTTGGCGGCCGTGCGGGCCGCCGCACCGCGCAGCTTGACCTCCTCGGCGCCCTTGGGCACCGGGGTGGCCGGCTGCTTCGGCTTGTCAGCCGCGGCGGGAGCCGAGGGTGGCGCCTTCGGCGGCGCCTTGGGAGGCGCGGGCGCGGTCACAGTGCCGTTCGCCGCCTCCCTGACCGGGGGTCGGCCCGGTCCGTTATCAGGGTTGTAGTCAGCGAAGAAGTTCCACCAGGCCTTGTCGACCGACTCTGGATCTTGGAGGTACTTCTGGTACAGCTCGTCGACAAGCCATTCGTTCTGACCAAAGCTTGCCAGCGGGTTTGTCCGCGACGACTCAGACGACACGGCGGAAATCGCCCTCTTCCGCAGATCGGCGTTGATGTTAGAGAACCTGTCCAAGGCTACTCGCCCGGACCGGCAGTGCGCGCCCAAGAGGGCGTGCCGCCTCGAACGATCGTCCCAGGACCGTGCAAAGACGTCACGCCCCCCTAGTCAATCCGGGTGGTGCAGCCTTTATTACTCTTTGGTATCAACACCTGTGGGGGAGGTTTATTTCCCCGGCGTCAGCAGTCTGCGGGCGATCCGCACGTCAGGCGACAGCTCGGCGAGGAGCGCGGCGAGCTCGTCGCCGGCCTGCTCCAGCTCCTCCAGCGACATCGGCTCGAGGCGTTCGAGCAGGAAGATCGCGTTGGTGGTGTCCTCGGTGAGCCGGGTGCGCACGACCTGGCGCCAGTTCCAGCGGCGGCAGGTGACGCCCTCGTCGTCGCGCCAGATGACCTCACCTGGCTCGGGCTGACCGAGCGCCTCCTCCGACGGCTCGTCGCCGGCGGCCCGTACGAGCCGCGCGGGGCCGGCGTAGTGGTCGAGGTCCTCGCCGCCGATGGGCAGCGCGTGCTTGACGCTCACCGAGTTGTACGCGTCGACCGCCTGGTTGATCTCCGGCAGCGGCATGCGCCGGGTGAGCGCGTCGACCGAGGGGCGGGTGCGCTGCGGCTTGGCGCCGAACGCGCGGTAGGCCTCTTTCCAGGCGTCGATCTTGGCGGTCTGGATCTCCTCCTCGCCGGCCGCCTTCAGCCAGGCGCGCGACCGGTCGTCCGTGGGCCCGTTGCGCAGGCCGTGTGCGGTCATGACCAGCACCGCGAAGTCGGGGCGCAGTGCGAAGACGGAGTCGTCAACCCAGATGTCGTCGAGCATCCCCACAGTCTAGGAGCCGGAAAAACCGCAAAAATCCCTTTGCAAAAATGTCTTTGCGGCCTATCGTCAGGGACATGGAGGACCGGTACAAGATCAGTGACCCGCAGGCGCTCAAGGTGGCCGCGCACCCGCTGCGCGGCCGGCTGCTCGGCCTGCTGCGCTCGGAAGGCCCCGCCACGGCCAGCGAGCTCGGCCGCAGGACCGGCGAGAGCTCGGGCTCGACCAGCTACCACCTGCGCGAGCTGTTCAAGTACGGCTTCATCGAGGAGGACACGGAAGGCCGCGACGGCCGCGAGCGCCGCTGGCGCGCCCGCCACCGCTACACCTCGTGGAACAGCCGCGAGATGGTCGAGGTGCCGGGCGGGCGCGAGGCGGTCGAGGTCATCAGGACGCGGCAGGCCGAGGTGCTGGCCGAGGCGGCGCTGGGCTTCGACGAGGACGCCTGGTCGCCGGAGTGGGTCGAGGCGGCCGGCATCGACGACCACCTCTTCGAGCTGCCCCCCGCGGCGCTGACGGAGTTCCTGAGGCGGGCCCAGGACCTGCTGAACGAGCTCGCCGCCCGCCACGAGGGCGCCCCCGGCGTGCAGCCGGTCCACGTTTTCGTGGGGGGCTTCCCCCAGAAGCGGAGAGACGAGTCATGACAGCACGATCGGCACTGCGTCGCTACATGCTGGTCAATTTCCTGACCTGGCTGCCCATGGGGCTGATGGTGGCCGGCATGGTGCTGCTGATGAGCGAACGGGGGCTCGGCCTGGCCCAGATCGGGCTGGTCACCACCGTGTTCTCAATCGTCACCCTGAGCCTGGAGCTGCCCACCGGCGGGCTGTCCGACGTCGTGGGGCGCCGCGTGGTGCTGGCCGCGTCGGCCGCCTTCACGGTGGTCTCGCTCGCGATGCTCAGCGTGTCGACGACGCTCTGGATGTTCCTGGTGAGCGGCGTGCTCAAGGGCGTGGCCAGGGCGCTGTCCAGCGGCCCCGCCACCTCCTGGTACGTCGACACGCTGCACGCCGTCGAGGGTCACGACGCCGACCTCAGGCCGGGCCTGGCCAGGGGCGCGGTGATGGAGTCCGTGGCCTTGTGCGCGGGCGTGCTGGCCGGCGGCTGCCTGCCGCTGCTGGTGCCGCCCTCGCTGATGTTCCCGCTGGCCGCGCCCCCGCTGGCGGGCGCGGTGGCCGCCGCGGTGCTGCTGGTCGTGGTGCTGTTCGCGCTGCCCGAGCCGGCGCACGCCCGCAGGACGTTCGCGGACGTGCTGCGCGAGGTGCCCGCCACGATCGCCTCCGGCGTCAGGCTGGCGGCGGGCAGGCCGGTGCTGCGCCGCATGATGGGCGCCGCCGCGGTCTCGGGCGTCATGCTGACGAGCGTCGAGCTGCTCACGCCGGGCCGGCTGGCCGAGCTGGCCGGCACGGCCGAGCGCGGCAGCCTGTTCTACGCGGTGGTGGCGGCGCTCGGGTTCGCCGGCAGCGCGGCGGGCAGCGCGCTCGCGCCTCGCGCGGCCCGGCTGACCGGGAGCTCGGCGCGGGGAGCGATCGCGGGAACGGTGCTGAGCGCCCTGGCCGTCGCCGCGCTGGCCGCCACGGCGGAGCTGGACGGCCCGGCGGGCACGGCGAGCGCGGGCGTGGCCTACGTCGTGCTGTTCGTCGGCCTCGCGATCGCCTCGGTGCTCTGCCTGGAGCTGACGCACAAGGCGGTCACCGCGGCCGACCGCACCACCGTGACCTCGACCTCCTCGCTGGCCCTGCAGGGCGGCGGCGCGGCGGCGAACCTGGCGCTCGGCGCGCTGGCCGCCCAGGCGGGCCTGGCCACGGCCTGGGGGGTCGTGGTCGTGGTGCTGCTGGCCTCGACGACGCTGTTCGTCCGGATGCCGGCCGGCGGCGCTAGAGGCTCCAGTCCAGCTCAGGCCCTACCGGCACGATCCGGCTCGGGTTGATGTTCGTCTGGGTGAGGTAGTAATGACGCTTGATCTGGTCGAAGTCGGTGGTCTCGCGGAAGGCCGGGATGGCATAGAGGCGCCTGGCGTACGCCCACAGCGCCGGATAGTCCACCAGCCGCCGCACGGAACACTTGAAGTGCGTGTGGTAGACCGTGTCGAAGCGCGCCAGCGTGGTGTAGAGGCGCACGTCGCTGTCGGTGAGGGTGTCGAAGAGGAACTCCGACTCCGCCAGGCGCACCTCCAGGAAGTCGAGGGTGGTGAAGACGCGGGCCACCGCCTCCTCGTACACCTGCTGGTCACGGGAGAAGCCCGCCTCGTAGACCGCGTTGTTCAGGCCGTGATAGAGGCGGTCGTTCATGATGTCGATGTCGGGGCGCAGGCGCTCGGGATAGAGGTTGGGCGAGGTGCCCCATGACGTCTCCAGATCGAGGGTGATCTGGGGGAAGTCGTTGGTGACGATGCGCTCGTCCTGGGTGTCCCAGATGCACGGGACGGTGTAGCGGCCCACGTAGCCGGGGTCGGTGGCGTGGTAGAGCTCCGAGAGGTACTCGGGGTCGCCGCCGGGCACCCGCCAGCCCTTCTCGTCGCGGATGGGGTCGGTGATCGCGACGTCCAGCAGCTCTTCGAGGCCGAGCAGCTCGCGGACGATGAGCACGCGCTGGGCCCACGGGCGGGCGTAGGAGGCGTAGAGGCGATAGCGGCCGGGCTCGGGCGGGCCGAGCCGATCCGTGAAGCGGTTCGGCTGGCGGACGAAGCGGCCATCATTCGAGAGCTCGCGGCTCAGCTTCATGACCCCTAGTAGAACACGATTCTGCTACAGAACTATATTCGGCACGTGGCGAAATTCATGGTGACCCCTGCGAACGTGGCACAGCGGGAGGCGTGGCTCGGCGGGGCCGTCCCCGGCGTCGAGCGCGTACGTCCCGGTTTGTGGTCCATCCCGGTCCCGATCCCGATCAACCCCCTCCGGTACGTGCTGGTCTACGCACTCGAACTCCCCGACGGCGTGGCGATCATCGACGCCGGCTGGAACACCGACGAGGCGTACGACGCGCTCGTGGCCGGCCTGGGCGTGGCCGGATACGCGATCACCGACGTCAAGGGCGTGCTCGTCACCCACATCCACCCCGACCACTACGGCCTGGCCGGGCGGGTCCGCGAGGCGTCGGGCGCCTGGATCGCGCTGCACCCGGCCGACGCCCGCCTCATCCGCGAACGCTACGACGACGCGCTCATCGACTCCCTGGTGGAGCGCGAGCGCGCGCTGCTGCGCCGCTGCGGCGTGCCCGACCTGACCCTGGACGAGCTGGCCGGCGCCTCCATGATGATCAGGCACGTGGTCACGATGGCCAAGCCGGACCGCCTGGTCGAGGACGGCGACGACCTGAAGCTGCCCGGCTGGGACCTGCGCGCCGTCTGGACGCCGGGACACTCGCCTGGCCACCTGTGCTTCGTCTCGCCGGAGCGGCGGGTGCTGTTCTCCGGCGACCACGTGCTCGCCAAGATCACGCCGATCGTGGCCGTGCACCCGCAGTCGGGGCCGAACCCGCTGGCCGACTACCTCGACGCGCTGGCCGCCGTGCGCAAGCTGGAGGTGGACGAGGTGCTGCCCGCGCACGAGTACCGCTTCCTGGAGCTGGCCGAGCGGGTGGACACCGTGATGGCGCACCACGACGCCCGGCTGGCCGAGATCGAGCAGGTGCTGGCCGAGGGCGGCGCGGCGGCCTGCTGGGACGTCGCCACCCGGCTCACCTGGTCGCGGCCGTGGGAGACGATCCCGCCGTTCATGCGGCGCTCGGCCAACAACGAGACGCTGGCGCACCTGGCGTGGCTGGAGGCCAAGGGGAGAGTGGTCAGGGAGCCGGGCGAGCCGGACCTGTGGCGCGCGCCCTGAGCCGGTTATCGTAAGCGTACTAGAATGTTGTTCTCCTGCCTGGGAGGTTCGATGCTTCGGTTCGATGACAGGGTCGCGATCATCACGGGGGCCGGGCACGGCCTCGGCAGGTCGCACGCGCTCCTGCTGGCCGAGCGGGGGGCCAAGGTCGTCGTCAACGACCTCGGCGGCGCGCTCGACGGCACCGGCGCGTCCGCGGGCCCCGCCGCCGAGGTCGCCGACCTCATCGTCAAGAACGGCGGCCAGGCCGTGGCCAGCACCGACAACGTCGCCACCCCCGAGGGCGCCAGGGCCATCGTCCAGACCGCCGTCGACGCCTTCGGCAAGGTGGACATCGTCGTCAACAACGCGGGCATCCTGCGCGACAGGTCGTTCGGGAAGATGACCGTCGAGGACTTCGACCAGGTGCTGGCCGTGCACGTACGCGGCTCCTACCTCGTCAGCCAGGCCGCGTACCCGCTGATGAAGGCCGCCGGCTACGGCCGCGTCGTCAACACCTCGAGCCCGGCCGGCCTGTTCGGCAACTTCGGCCAGGCCAACTACTCCACCGCCAAGATGGGCCTGGTCGGCCTGACCAAGACGATCGGCATCGAGGGCGCGCGCAACGGCATCAGGGCCAACGCCATCGCGCCCATCGCCTGGACCCGCATGACCGAGGCGCTGCTGCCGGCCGAGTTCGAGGCCAAGTTCACCCCCGAGCGGGTCAGCGCGCTGGTCGCCTACCTCGTGCACGAGTCGTGCGAGACGAGCGGCGAGGTGTTCACGGTCGGGGGCGGCAGGGTGGCGCGGGTGTTCGTGGCGGAGGGTCCCGGCTTCAAGACCGACGACGTCACGCCCGAGGTGATCGCGGGCAACTGGGAGTCGGTGATGGCCGAGCAGCCGTACGTGCTGACCGCGGGCGACTCCATGAAGGCCATGCTCTAGTTCTTTCGCACGTCTCGCTCGGGGGCCCTGTCACCGCGCCGCGCGGTGACAGGGCCTATGTGTCAAAACGGTGGCTTTTTCAACACAAACAGGTCTTTGTTCGATCTTCGGCGGAAGTTAGGCGAGTTTGGTCGATTAAGGCTCTTGATTTGCCGCATCGGTGATCTTATTGTCGCGGCATGACCCCCCAGCCGGGTTCCGCCGGCGACGTGCTGACGCTCATCAGCGCGGGCTCGGCGACGACCCGTTCCGATCTGGCGAGGCTCACCGGCCTGGCCAGATCCACCATCTCCCAGCGTGTCGACGCCCTGATCGAGCGCGGCCTGATCGAGGAGACCGAGAGCGGCGAGTCCACCGGTGGCCGGCCGCCGCGCCAGCTGCGCCTGCACACCGAGGACCACGCCTTCGCCGGCGTGGATCTGGGCGCCACCCACTGCCGGGTCGCGCTCATGGACATCTCGGGCAACGTGCTCGCCGAGTGCGAGGACGGCCTGCTCATCGGCGACGGCCCTGAGAGCGTGCTCGCCCACGTGGACCAGCGCCTCGACCACCTGCTCGACCAGGCGGAACGGCCCCGCAGCGCACTGCGCGCGCTCGGGATAGGCGTGCCCGGCCCGGTCGAGTTCGCCACCGGCCGGCCCAACAACCCGCCGATCATGCCCGGCTGGAACGACTACCCCGTCCCCGAGTACTTCGACGGCGTCGAGGTCCTGGTGGACAACGACGTCAACGTGATGGCGCTGGGCGAGCACCGCAACGCCTTCCCCGACACCCGCCACCTGCTGTTCGTCAAGGTCGGCACCGGCATCGGCTGCGGCATCATGGCCGCCGGCCGGCTGCACAGGGGCGCCCAGGGCTCGGCCGGCGACATCGGCCACATCAGGGTCAGCGGCCACGACGACGCCGGCTGCCGGTGCGGCAACAGCGCCTGCCTGGAGGCCGTGGCAGGCGGCGCCGCCCTCGCGCGCCGCCTGAGCGAGCTCGGCCTGCCCGCCGAGTCGGGCGGCGACGTGGTGGCGCTCGTGCAGTCGGGCAACACCCAGGCGCTGCGCCTGGTCAGGGAGGCCGGCCGCCTCATCGGCGAGGTGCTGGCCAGCCTGGTCAACTTCTTCAACCCCGAGGTCATCGTCATCGGCGGCGCACTGTCGCGGGTGCACGAGCATCTGGTGGCCGGCATCAGGGAGACCGTCTACCGCCGGTCGCTGCCGCTGGCCACCCACCATCTGTCGATCACGCCGAGTCGTACGGGGAGCAACGCCGCCGCATTGGGCGCCGGGATCCTCGCGATCGAGCACTACCTGTCACCGGACAACATCAACCGCATCGTCAACGCCTGAAAGGGACTCCCCGATGCTGGTCATGAAGGGCATCGTCAAGCAGTTCCCCGGCGTGCGCGCGCTCGACGGGGTCGATCTGGACGTACGGGCGGGCGAGGTGCACTGCCTGCTCGGCCAGAACGGCGCCGGCAAGTCCACCCTGATCAAGGTACTGGCCGGGGTGCACCAGCCGGACGAGGGCACCATCAGCTTCAACGGCGCGGACGTGCGCCCCGGCAGCCCGATCGACGCCATCAGGCTCGGTTTCGCCACCATCTACCAGGAGCTCGACCTGGTCGACGGGCTCACCGTGGCCGAGAACATCTTCCTCGGCCACGAGCACGCCCGCCTCGGCTTCGTCAACAGGGCGGCGGGCCGCCGCGCCGCCACGGCCGTGCTGGAACGCCTCGGCCACCCGGAGATCCGCCCGTCGGTGGAGGTCGGGCGGCTGTCGCCGGCCGCCAAGCAGGTCGTCTCGATGGCCCGCGCGCTCTCCCACGACGCCCGCCTCATCATCATGGACGAGCCGTCGGCCGCGCTCGCCCACGACGAGGTGAACAACCTCTTCCGCATCATCCGCGAGCTGACCGCCCAGGGCGTCGCCGTGGTCTACATCTCCCACCGCCTGGAGGAGATCCGCGAGATCGGCGACCGGGTGACGGTGCTCAAGGACGGCCGCACGGTCGCGGTCGGCCTGTCCGCCCGCGACACGCCGACCACCGAGATCGTCTCCCTGATGACCGGCCGCAACGTCGAGTACGTCTTCCCGCCCAGGGCCGGCCGCGAACCGGGGGAGGAGGTGCTCAGGGTGGAGGACCTGGCCTCGCCGGGCGTCTTCTCCGGCGTGTCGTTCTCGGTGCGGGCGGGCGAGATCGTCGGCCTCGCCGGGCTCGTCGGGTCGGGCCGCTCGGAGATCCTCGAAGCCGTCTACGGCGCCCGCCCCGCCACCGGCCGTGTCCTGCTGGACGGCCGCCGGACGCGGCGCGGCGTGGTCGGCACCGTACGCCGCGGCATGGGGCTCGCCCCCGAGGAGCGCAAGGCCCAGGCCCTGCTCCTCGACCAGAGCGTCACCGCGAACATCACGCTGGGCACCCTGCCGGACTTCGCGACGTTCGGCTGGCTGGACAGGAAACGGGAGCGCGCCGAGGCCCGCCGCCTGTCGGAGATGCTCGACATCCGGCCACCCGACCCCGAACGCCCGATCAGGACCCTGTCGGGCGGCAACCAGCAGAAGGCTGTGCTGGCCCGCTGGCTGCTCGGCGGCCGCAAGCTGCTCCTGCTCGACGAGCCGACCAGAGGCGTGGACGTGGGCGCCAGGGCCGAGCTGTACGCGGTCATCCGCGACCTCGCCGAGCAGGGCATCGGCGTGCTGCTGGTCTCCAGCGAGGTGCCCGAGGTGCTCGGGCTCTCCGACCGGGTGCTGGTGCTGCGCGAGGGCCAGGTCATCCACGAAGGGGAGGCGGCCGAGCTGGACGAGCATCGCGTACTGGACATGATCATGAATGGGAGGGCGGCGTGATGAGCGAGCCCGCAACAGACCGGCGTGCCGGGAAGGCGAGCCTGCCGGCGCTGCCGTCGATCCGCGGGGTGAGCGAGATGCGCCACCTCGGGCTGATCGGCGCGCTCGCGCTGCTGGTGGTCGTCGGCCTGGTCACCAGATACGAGAACTTCGCGACCGCCTCCAACTTCGTCAGCATCCTGTCGCTGGCCGCCACGATCGGCGTCATCACGGTCGGGGCCACGTTCGTCATCATCGGCGGGGGCATCGACCTGTCGGTGGGCGCGGTCATGGCGCTGGCCAGCGTGTGGGCGACGACGCTCGCCACCCAGTCGTACGGGCCGGTGGTGATGGCGATCTGCGCCATCCTCGTCGGCACCGGGGCGGGGCTGGTCAACGGATGGCTCATCGCGTACGGGCGGCTGGTGCCGTTCATCGCGACACTGGCCATGCTGGTGGCCGCCCGCGGGCTCGCCCAGCGCATGTCCGACCGCAAGACGCAGCTCATCCAGGCCGACAACACGGCCATCGTGGACCTGTCGACCACCCGGCTGCTCGGCATCCCGCTGCTGGTCTACATCTTCGCGCTGGTCGTGGTGCTGGGCTGGATCCTGCTCAACCGCACGACCTTCGGGCGGCGCACGTACGCGGTGGGCGGCAACCCCGAGGCCGCCCGCCTGGCCGGCATCGACGTACGCAGGCACACGATGCTGCTGTACGCCCTGTCGGGGCTGTGCTGCGGCGTCGCCGCGATCCTCATCATGGCGCGTACGACGACGGGCTCGTCCACCCACGGCGACCTGTACGAGCTGGACGCCATCGCGGCCGTCATCATCGGCGGCACGCTGCTCACGGGTGGCCGGGGCACGATCATCGGCTCGATCCTGGGCCTGCTGATCTTCACCCTGATCACCAACCTCTTCATCCTCAACGGCCTCAACACCAGCGACCAGCTGATCGCCAAGGGCCTGATCATCGTCGTCGCCGTCCTTCTCCAGCGGCGGAACCTGAAGGAGAGAGCACCATGAGTGACAACGTCGCGCGCAGGGGATTCCTCGTCGGCGGAGCCGTGCTGTTGGCGGCGGGCTGCACCAGCAACGAGCCGGAGGCGGCGCCGAGCAGCGCGGCGCCCCAGCCGGCCCCCGCCGCCACCGGCGGCAACGAGCAGCCGGGCGAGAAGGTGGTGATCGGCTTCTCGGCCCCGGCGGCCGACCACGGCTGGATCGCCGCCATCGCCAAGAACGCCGAGGCGACCGCGAAGCAGTATTCGGACATCGAGTTCAAGCCGGTGGAGCCGACCAACGACATCAACCAGCAGATCTCCGCGGTGGAGTCGCTGATCGCGGCCAAGGTGAACGCGCTGGTGATCCTGCCCAACGACGGCCAGCAGCTCAACCAGGTCGCGCTGCAGGCCACCGAGGCGGGCATCCCGGTCGTCAACCTCGACCGCATCTTCCCCGACAAGCTGGCCTACCGGACGTGGGTCGGCGGCGACAACTACGGCATGGGCGTCGCGGCCGGTCACTTCATCGGCAAGCAGCTCAAGGACAAGGGCGTGTCGAACCCGGTGATCGTCGAGATCCAGGGCATCGCCACGCTGCCGCTCACCCAGGACCGCACCAAGGGCTTCGAGGACGCGCTGAAGACGTACGGGTTCAGCGTCACGGCCAAGCAGGACGCGCAGTTCACCGTCGAGACCGGCAACGAGGTCGCCACCTCGCTGCTGCAGGCGCACAAGAAGATCGACGCGATGTGGAACCACGACGACGACCAGGGCGTCGGCGTGCTGGCCGCGATCAAGGAGGCCAGCCGCGACGAGTTCATCATGGTCGGCGGCGCCGGCTCGCTGAACGCGATGCGGGAGATCCAGTCGGGCAACTCCGTGCTGCAGGCGACGGTCACCTACAGCCCGACCATGGCCTCCTCGGCGATCAAGCTGGCGCGTCTGATAGCACAGGGGAAGGGCATGAGTGATCTGGTGGAGAACCAGGTTCCCCAGTCCATCACGCTCGCGTCCGAGACCATCACCAAGGAGAACGTCGAGAAGTACCTGGCGCTCGGCTTCGAATCCTGATCCTGATCGGGGGTTGCATGTCAGACAGAACCACCATCGGCGTGGGCATGATCGGCTACGCCTTCATGGGCCGTGTCCACTCCCAGGCCTGGCGCAGTGTCGGAGCGTTCTTCGACCTGCCGCTGGCGCCGCGCATGGCGGTGCTCGCGGGCCGGTCGAAGGAACGTACCGCGGCGGCCGCGGCGCAGCTCGGCTGGGCCGACGCCGAGACCGACTGGAGAGAGGTCATCAAGCGTGACGACGTGCAGATCGTGGACATCTGCACGCCTGGCGACTCGCACGCCGAGATCGCCATCGCCGCGCTGGCCGCAGGCAAGCACGTGATCTGCGAGAAGCCGCTGGCCAACACCGTCGCCGAGGCCGAGGCCATGGCGGCGGCGGCCGCCACGGCGCCGGGCAAGAGCATGGTGGCCTTCAACTATCGGCGGGTGCCCGCGGTCGCGCTCGCCCGCCGGTACGTCGAGGAAGGACGCATCGGCGAGATCCGGCACGTCCGCGCGGTCTATCTGCAGGACTGGATCGTCGACCCGGAGTTCCCGCTGGTCTGGCGGTTGCAGAAGGACAAGGCCGGCTCGGGCGCGCTGGGCGACATCGGCGCCCACATCGTGGACGCCGCCCAGTTCATCACCGGCCAGAACCTCGTGGGCGTCTCCGCGCTGACGGAGACGTTCATCAAGGAGCGTCCGCTCGCCACCGAGTCGGCCGGGCTCGGCGCCACCGGCTCGTCGGCCAGGGGCGAGGTCACGGTGGACGACGCCGCCCTGTTCATCGGGCGGATGTCCGGCGGCGCGCTGGCCTCCTTCGAGGCCACCCGCTTCGCCAACGGGCGCAAGAACGCGATGCGCATCGAGATCAACGGCTCGCTCGGCAGCCTCGCGTTCGACTTCGAGTCGATGAACGAGCTGTGGTTCAGCGCCGGCGGCGGCGGGTTCGAGCGCATCCTGGTCACCGAGCCCGACCACCCGTACGTCGGCGCCTGGTGGCCGCCCGGCCACGGCCTCGGCTACGAGCACACTTTCACCCACGAGGTCAGGGACTTCCTGGAGGCGGTCGCCACCGGCGCCGACCCGACGCCCTCGTTCGCCGACGGGCTACGGGTGCAGCGGGTGCTGGAGGCGGTCGAGCGCAGCGCGGCTGACGGCAGCCGCTACACGAACGTGGAGGATTGATGAGACCAGTCACGCTGTTCACCGGACAGTGGGCCGACCTGCCCTTCGAGGAGGTGTGCAGGCTGGCGGCCGAGTGGGGCTACGACGGCCTGGAGATCGCCTGCTCGGGCGACCACTTCGACGTGGCGCAGGCGGTGTCCGACCCCTCGTACGTGGAGCAGAAGCGGGCCCAGCTCGACAAGCACGGCCTGAAGGTGTGGACGATCTCCAACCACCTGGTCGGCCAGGCCGTCTGCGACCACCCGATCGACGAGCGGCACAAGGCGATCCTGCCGGCCCGCATCTGGGGCAACGGCGACCCCGAGTCGGTGCGCCAGGCGGCGGCGGAGGAGCTGAAGAACACCGCGCGCGCCGCGGCGGCGCTCGGCGTGGACACCGTGGTGGGCTTCACCGGCTCGTCGATCTGGCACACGGTCGCGATGTTCCCGCCGGTGCCCGCCTCGATGGTGGACGCGGGCTACCAGGACTTCGCCGACCGCTGGAACCCGATCCTCGACGTCTTCGACGAGGTCGGGGTGCGCTTCGCCCATGAGGTGCACCCGAGCGAGATCGCCTACGACTACCACACCACCGTGCGCACCCTCGAGGCCATCGGCCACCGGCCGGCGTTCGGCCTCAACTGGGACCCCTCGCACATGGTGTGGCAGGACATCGACCCGGTCGGGTTCATCCTCGACTTCAAGGACCGCATCTACCACGTCGACTGCAAGGACACCCGGCTCCGCGTCGGCGACGGCCGCAAGGGCCGCCTGTCGTCGCACCTGCCGTGGGCCGACATGCGCAGGGGCTGGGACTTCGTCTCGACCGGCCGCGGCGACGTGCCGTGGGAGGACTGCTTCCGCGCGCTCAACGCGATCGGCTACGAGGGGCCGATCTCGGTCGAGTGGGAGGACGCCGGCATGGACCGGCTCGACGGGGCCAAGGAGGCGCTGGGCTACATCCGCACGCTCAACGCCATCACCCCGCCCACCACGGCCTTCGACGCCGCCTTCTCCACCACCTGAGCGGCGGGGGACCGAACCGGCCGGCGCCTCCCTTCCTCCGGGGGGCGCCGGCCGGCGTATGTCGTGGGGTGTCAGTCCATGATGACGATCTGCCGCAGCACCTCGCCGCCGCGCAGCGCCTCGACTGCCTCGTTGAGGTCGCCGAGCCGGATGCGAGAGCTGATCATCGACTCGAGGTCGAGCAGGCCGGCCTTGTAGAGCTTGGCGAAGTACGGGAAGTCGTGCCGCACGTCGGCCTCGCCGTACAGGCTGGACAGCAGGTTCTTGCCGTCGAACAGCAGGCTGAACGCCGAGATCGACACCATGTCGTCCATCGCGCCCGCCCCGACCACGATCACGTCGCCGCCCGCGCGGGTGAGCTGCCACGCGCTCTGGATGGTGGCGGACTTGCCGACCACCTCGAAGCCGTAGTCGAAGCCCGCGCCGCCGGTGAGCTCGCTGAGCGACTCCGGCACCTGCTCGGGGGTGGCGGTGTGGGTGGCGCCGACCTTCCTGGCCAGCTCGTGCTTGGACACCAGCGGGTCCACCGCCAGGATCGTCCTGGCGCCGGAGACGCGGGCGCCCTGGATGACCGACAGGCCGACGCCGCCGCAGCCGATCACCACGACCGTCGAGCCCGGCCGCACCTTCGCGGTGTTGATCGCGGCGCCGACGCCGGTCGTGATGCCGCAGCCGATCAGCGCCGCCGCCTCCCACGGCACGTCCTCGTCGATCTTGATCGCGCCCTGCCAGGGCACGATCACCTCCTCCGCCCAGGTGCCGCAGCCGGCCATGCCGAACGCCGTCGCCCCGTCGCCGCCGAAGCGGAAGTTGCCCTTGCTGAAGGACTCGATCACGTACTTCATGCACAGGTACGGCTGCCCGCCCACGCACAGGTCGCACTCGCCGCACGCCGGGCGCCAGCTGATGATCACGTGGTCGCCCGGTTCGACGGTGCTGACGTGCTCGCCCACCTCGACCACCTCGCCCGCGCCCTCGTGGCCAGGGATGAGCGGCACCGGTTGCGGCAGCACGCCGGACATGGCCGACAGGTCCGAGTGGCACACGCCGGTGGCCCGGATCCTGACGCGCACATCGGTCGGCCCGACGGGGGCCAGGGTGACGTCGTCGCGGAGGTCGAGCTTGCTGTCGGTGCCTACGGCGTGCAGGATCGCGGCGCGCATGAGGTTCCTCCTCGTGCCTGGGGGGCTAGTCCTCGATGGACAGGGCGGCTTTCGGGCAGGACCTGACCGCGTGGCGGACGCGGTCCTGCAACTCGGGGGGCGGTTCGGGGAGCAAAATGTGGAGCTGGTCGTCGTCGTCCACCTCGAACACCTCGGGCGCGAGCCCCATGCACACGGCGTTGGCCTCGCAGACCAGCTCGTCGACCTTCACCTTCATCTGAGCCTCCTGTGATCCCATGAGACCACTTTGGTGCTCTCGACGACGTACGCAACCCGCTTGAGCCCGGTCTTCTCCACGTACGGGAGCAGCAGCTCGTCGGCCACGCCCGGCGTCGTGCGGCGGGCGACCTTGAGCCCGATGGCCATGACGTGCTCGCGGTCGTCCACGAGCGCGGCGGTGCCGTAGACGAGCACGCCGCGCAGCTCGTCGTAGCTCTCGCCGGCCTCGACGAGGCAGCTCACGCGGGGGTCGCGGGCGAGGTTCCTGGCCTTCTGGGACTTGGCGTACGTCCAGAACGCGATGCGGCCCTCGTCGAGGCCGTAGAACATGGTGACCAGGTGTGGTGTTCCGTCAGGATTGATGGTGGCCAGCTGCAGTTTGCCGGAGTTCTCGACGAACGCGGTGACGTCGTCGTCCGGCATCGCGATGCGAGCGCGCTGATTCACGTGCCAAGTAGAACAGGTTCCAGAACGGCCCGGCAAGAGCCCGGCGGAATGTTGTTCGGTTCGGCTAGGGTCAGAGGCTATGACGATGCCGCCAGAGCTGCTGCGCGCGGCCCGCGAGGCCAAGGGATTCATGCCCGACGACGAGGGCCTGGCCCTCTATGAGGCGGCCCGCCACTACGGTCCGCTCGGCCCCATCGGCGAGATCGGCACCTACTGCGGCAAGTCGGCCGTCTACCTCGGCGCGGCGGCCCGGCAGACCGGCTCCGTCGTCGTCACCGTCGATCACCACCGCGGCTCCGAGGAGATCCAGCCCGGCTGGGAGCACCACGACCCGAGCCTGGTCGACCCGCGCTTCGGCAAGATGGACTCACTGCCGGTCTTCCGCGCCACGATCGCCGCGGCCGGGCTCGAGGACGAGGTGATCGCCGTCGTCGGGCGCTCCGAGCAGGTGGCCCGGCTCTGGAGCACCCCGCTCGGCCTGCTGTTCATCGACGGCGGCCACTCCGACGAGCCGGTCACCCGCGACTACGAGGGCTGGGCGCCCCACGTCATGGAGGGCGGCGCGCTCGTCTTCCACGACATCTACCCCGACCCGGCCGACGGCGGCCAGGCCCCCTACCGGGTCTACCTGCGTGCCCTGGCCTCCGGCGCGTTCAAAGAGGTGTCGGTGACCGGGTCGCTGCGCGTGCTGGAGCGCGTCGCACCCGGCGTCTGAGCGCTCAGTAGCGGTGGCGGCGGGTCCAGGCGCCGCGGATCCGCGACTGCCACTTCTGGAAGTCCTCGTGGGTGTGCGCCTCGTGGCCGAGCGCGATGAGCGCCTCGTCCGTCCACGCGGCCGCCTCGTCGGGCTCGGCGCCCGCCAGGATCGGCACGGCCTGCGCCAGATGGTCCGGCAGCAGCCCCGAGCGCAGCCGCGCGCTCACCGCGAACGCGCAGCCCTGCGCCAGGTACGCACGGAACCCGTCGCCCCCCGCGTGCTCGGTCAGCCACCACAGCTCGTCGGCCTCGGCGCCGCCGGTGTACGTCGCCGCGAACCCGACCCCGCTCCACAGGTCGGCCCGGCGCGAGGGCGGGTAGCTCGCGACGCGCGCCGCCACGTCGTCGGGCGAGGCGCAGTCGTGATACCACAGCAGCCGCCCGAGCCCCTGGTCGAACACCGCGCAGTGCGCCCTGGTCAGCAGGTCGGGCATCGTGCGCTCGCCCACCATGCGGTCGGTCCTGGACAGGCCCCACTGGAAGCCGAACCCGTCCACGGCCAGCCAGCGCAGCAGCGGGTGCGCCCGCCGCGCGCCCCACACCGGGCGCAGCCGCAGCAGTGCGTAGCCGCGCCCGGCGCCGACGTACGCGGCGTGGCGGTGATGCTGGGCGGGGCCGGCCAGTAGCTCGTGAAGGCGCCGGCCCCGAGTCAATGTGAGCAGGTCGAGCACGGTGCACGCGGCGGCGGCTCCCTCGTAGCCGAAGGGCCGCTGCTCCTGCGGGATCTCCTCGACCTTCTCGACCTCGCGGGAGATCGCCGCGTTGAAGCCGAAGACGTACGACTGCTCGGCCTTGCCGAAGACCGTACGGGGAGCGCCGCCCCTGAGCCGGAACCTGCGCCGGCTCAGATCGGACTCCAGCGGATCCTTCGCCAGCCATCTCAGCAGCCCCTTCGGGCGCGAGAGTGCCGGCAGGGTTGTCGGCTCGGTCCCGACCTGGTCCAAGAACGAAGTTGTGCCCGTGTCGCCCACGCTTCCCCCGAAGACGCCTCGTACGGCCAGACACGAAGCTAGTAACCCCATTGCGGCGTTCGGCGGCGGCGCACCGGATTTCCCCGGCAAAGAACCGGCAAAAGCGCTTGTGCCCCGGTCAGCGGCCTTCTTCGGCCCCGCGTACGGCGGCGCATCCGCACACCTCGGGATCCGACACCGCGGTCCCGTCCACGTCGCGGAAGATCCCGGCGCCCGGCGACAGCCCGAGCAGGGCGTCGGCCGCCAGCACCGCCGCCGCGGCGGTGTAACCGGAGCGCTCGTGCGGGAAGTGCCTGCGGTTGGCGAACTGCCAGCCGGTCCAGTACGAGCCGTCCTCGTGCCGCAGGTGCTGGATGTCGGCGAAGAGCGCGCCGGCCCGCTCGCCGTCGCCCAGCGCGTCGAGCGCCAGCACCAGCTCGCACGTCTCGGCACCGGTGACCCACGGCTGGTCGGAGACGCACCGGATGCCGAGCCCCGGCACCACGAACGTGGCCCACTCGCGCTCCAGCAGCTCCAGCGCCTGCCGCCCGCGTACGGCGCCGCCCAGCACCGGGTAGTACCAGTCCATCGAGAAGCGGCTCTTGTCGGCGAACGCCTCAGGGTGCGCCGCCACCACGTGCGCCAGGCGGCCGGCGGCCAGCTCCCAGTGCGGCTGCGGGTCGCCCAGGTGCTCGGCCAGCCGTACGGCGCAGCGCAGCCCCTGGTGGATGGAGGAGCAGCCGGTCAACAGCGCGTACGAGGCGGCCCTGCCCTCGGCGTCGCGCTCCCAGACGATCTCGCCGCGCTCGGTCTGCAGTCCCGCCACGTAGTCGAGTGCCGCCTTGACCATCGGCCAGTGCTCCTCGGTGAAGCCCTGGTCGCCGGTGACGAGGTGGTGGTGCCACAGGCCCACGGCGACGTAGGCGGCGTGGTTGCTCTCGCCGCCCCGCTCGGCCGCGACGCCGTCCATGAGCGTCATCGGCCAGGAGCCGTCGGGGCGCTGGTGGCGGGCCAGCCAGGCGTAGCCGCGGCGTACCGGCTCGCGCAGGCCCGCCACGGACATCGCCATCAGGCACTCGACGTGGTTCCACGCGTCGACGTGGCCCTCGGGCCACGGAACGCCGCCGTCGTCCTGCTGGATCGCGGCGATGCTCTCGGCCGTCCGCACGACCTGCGCGCGGGAGATCATGGCTTCCTGATGTAGAGGACCACGCTCTTGCCGATGACCGGGTTGAGCAGGCTCTCGGCGATCCTGGTCGCGGCCGGGCGCTTCATGATGTCCCATACCAGCAGCTGGTGGTAGGCCTTGGCGAGGGGATGGTCGTCGTTGTTCACGCCGACCGCGCACTTGATCCACCAGTAGGGCGCGTGCAGGCCGTGGGCGTGGTGGCGCGGGCCGATCTCGAACCCGACCGACTTCAGCTTCGCCGACAGCTCCGCCAGCGTGTAGATGCGCACATGGCCGCCGGGCGCCGTGTGGTACGCCTCGTCCAGCGCCCAGCAGATCCGCTCGGGCAGGAAGCTCGGCACCGTGACCGCCGCCGTGCCGCCGGAGCGCAGCACGCGGAAGATCTCCCGCATGGCCGTCATGTCGTCGGGGATGTGCTCCAGCACCTCGGCCGCGATCACCCGGTCGAAGCTGCCGTCCTCGAACGGCATGTCCAGCGCCGTGCCCTGGACGATCTCGCCGGTGGCGCCGTCCGGCACCTCGCCCGCCTTGTCCATCGCCGTGAACATGGCCGCGACGCCGTCCAGCTCCGCCTGGTCCATGTCGAACGCGGTCACGTCGGCGCCCCTGCGGAGCACCTCGAACGCGTGCCTGCCGCCGCCGCAGCCCAGGTCGAGTACGCGCACGCCGGGGCCCACGGGAAGCCGGGCGAAGTCCACGGTCAGCACTGCTCAGCCTCTCCTCTTGTGGTTGTCGATGGCCTCGTGGTACGCCTCGACGGTCCGCTTGGCCACGACGTGCCAGGTGTAGCGCTCCATGACGCGGTCGTATCCCGCCTTGCCCACGCGCTCGCGCTCCTCGGGGGAGTCGTGCAGCCGGCGCAGCACCGCGGCCAGTTCCTCGGCGTCGCCCGGCGGCACCTGCACGGCGGCGTCGCCGACCACCTCGGGCAGCGCGCCCGTTCGGCTGGCGACCAGCGGCGTGGCGCAGGCCATGTGCTCGACGGCCGGCAGGGAGAAGCCCTCGTACAGGGAGGGCACGACGGAGATCTCCGAGGTGGCGATCAGCTCGCCCAGCTCGTCGTCGGAGATGCCGTGCACGAAGCGCACCCGGTCCTGCAGCGACAGCTCCTGGACGAGCTGCTCGGTGGGACCGCCGGGGGTGGGCTTGCTGACGACGGTGAGGTTCACGTCGCGCTCGGTGGCGAGCTTGGCCACCGCGCGCAGCAGCGTCGCGACGCCCTTCATGGGGGAGTCCGCGCTGGCCACGGCCACGATCGAGCCCTTGCGGCGGGGCTTGTCCGGCCGGGGGTGGAAGTAGCGGGTGTCCACGCCGAGGGGGATCAGCCGCATGTTGGCCTGGGGGACGTTGAAGTCGCGGTGGATGTCGGCCAGCGACGACTCGCTGACGGTGAGGATGGGGCTGAGCCTGGGCGCGACGCGGGACTGCATCTTCACGAAGCCGTACCAGCGGCGCAGGCTCAGCTTCTTGGCGCCCTCTGCGGCCTCCAGCTCGATGCGGCGGTCCACGCTGATCGGGTGGTGGATGGTCCCGACCACGGGGAACAGGCGCTGGATGCCGAGCAGGCCGTAGCCGAGCGTCTGGTTGTCCTGCACCACGTCGAAGTCGCCGACGCGCTTCTTCAGCTTGCGGTAGGCCCGCAGGGTGAACGTCAGCGGCTCGGGGAAGCCGGCCGTCCACATCGTGCCGACTTCCAGCCAGTCGATCCAGTCGCGGTATTCGTGCAGCTTGGGGGTCCGGAACGGGTCCTCGTCGCGGTAGAGGTCGAGGCTCGGCACCTCCCGCAGGATGACGCCCTCGTCCAGCTCGGGGTACGGCTGGCCGGAGAAGACCTCGACGTGGTGCCCGAGCGCCACGAGCTCCCGGCTCAGATGACGGAGGTAGACACCCTGACCACCGCAGGTGGGTTTGCTGCGGTAGGACAGAAGCGCGATCCGCAGCTTTGGCTCCCGCACGGACACCCCTTTCTCCGCCGGTAGGGCCCTGAGTCGGGCGTGTACCGTGAAAGATGACCTTAGTCCGAAAAGGCTACCATTCGGTAGGTCGGCTGGAATTGTTCACAACCGGGCTCACAGGTCGTGCGAACTGCGACGTTGCCGTGACCGAGCGTGGTTCGGTGGAACGTGTTCTAGGCGGCTCGGTACCTCAAAGAGGTGCTTGGCGGTACATTCCGTCCCTAAGGGATGGGGCAGGCGATCGTTGGAGGACCCCTTGGCCAGGCGCGCGCTGATCACCGGCATCACCGGCCAGGATGGTTCCTACTTGGCGGAGCACCTCCTGGAGCAGGGGTACGAGGTGTGGGGGCTGGCCCGCGGGCAGGCGAACCCGCGCGTGTCGCGGATGCGCAAGCTGCTCGCCGACGTCCAGGTGGTGCGGGGTGATCTGCTCGATCAGGGGTCGCTGATCTCGGCGGTGGAACGCGTTCAGCCCGATGAGGTCTACAACCTGGGTGCGATCTCGTTCGTGCCGATGTCGTGGGAGCAGGCGGAGCTCACGGCCGAGGTGACCGGGATGGGCGTCCTGCGGATGCTCGAAGCGATCCGGGTGTGTTCCGGGGTGTCGCGGGGCGGGTCGGCGTCCGGACAGATCCGCTTTTATCAGGCTTCGTCCTCTGAGATGTTCGGGCAGGTCAGCGAGACCCCGCAGAACGAGCGCACCGCCTTCCACCCGCGCTCCCCGTACGGCGTCGCCAAGGCGTACGGCCACTTCCTCACCCAGAACTACCGCGAGTCGTACGGGATGTTCGCCGTCTCCGGCATCCTGTTCAACCACGAGTCGCCGCGGCGCGGGGCCGAGTTCGTCACCAGGAAGGTCTCGCTCGGCGTCGCCCGGATCAAGCTCGGGCTGGCGAACGAGCTGCGCCTCGGGAACCTGGAGGCGCGCCGCGACTGGGGCTTCGCCGGCGACTACGTCAAGGCCATGCACCTGATGCTGCGGGCCGCCACCCCCGAGGACTACGTCATCGGCACCGGCCGGATGAAGTCGGTCAGGGAGCTGGTGGAGGCCGCGTTCAGCGCGGCCGGCCTGGACTGGGAGCAGTACGTCGTCACCGACCAGACCCTGCACCGCCCCGCCGAGGTCGACCTCCTCTGCGCCGACCCGAAGAAGGCACGGGCCCAGCTCGGCTGGGAGCCCAAGGTGTCGTTCGACGAACTGGTCGCCATGATGGTCGAGGCTGATCTGCACCTGCTGAGGGACGGCGGCGACCCCCACGACGACAGCTCCTGGCCCTGACCAGGCCGGCGACCCCTCCGGCGCCGCCCCGTCGGTCCGGCCGCTGCGGCGCCCCCTGGCCTTGGTCATGGCGGCAGCCCTCGCCACGACAGCTCCTGGCCCTGATCCGGGGGCGGCCCCCGGCGCCGCCCTGTCTGGTCCGGCCGCCCGGCGGCGTTCCCCCCTTCCCCCTTATGACCTCTCCCTCTCCTGTCGTTCCTGGCTCCTCACCGCGCCTCGCCTCTTACGGCGCTCGGTGGGTGATCGCTGCCCGGTAGGCCCCCGGGGTCAGGCCGAAGTAGCGGGTGAACCAGCGGGTCAGGTGGCTCTGGTCGGCGAAGCCGGACGCGGCGGCCGCCCCCGCGATGGGCGTGCCGGTGGCGATCAGGTCGCGGGCCCTCCTCAGCCTGAGCTGGCGCTGGTAGTCGCTGGGTGCCATGCCGTAGGCGGCGTGGAAGGCGCGGTAGACGGCGTACCGGCTGGCGCCCGCCGACGTGGCGAGGTCGTCGATGGTGAGGTCGTCGGTCAGGCGGTCGTGCAGGACGCTCCTGGCGCGGGCGGCCATGGCGCCGGTGCTTACGCGGGCAGTTGCCACGGGGGAGGCCGCGGCGCGACGTACGATGGCCGCGACCGTGGCGGTGAGCAGCTCGTCACGGCGCAGGGCGGTCGCGCGGTCGTCGAGGAGCGCGGCGTGCAGGGCGCGCAGCGCGCCCGCGAGCGCCGGATCGTCCACCACGGGGCTGGCGAACAGCGGCAGGCCCGCGCGGCGGCCGGTGGCGTCCTCCAGCGCGTCCGTGACCAGGGCGGGCCCGATGTGCACCATCCGGTACGTGAAGCCGAGCGCGTTCGCGGCGTGCCCGTCGTGCGGGTCCTCGGGGTTGAAGGCCATGACCATGCCGGCCGCGCTCGTGTGCGCCGCCCCCCGGCACGTGAACGCCTGTGCCCCGTGCTCCGTGACCCCGAAGGAGTAGGTCTCGTGGCTGTGCCGGTGGTAGACGTGCCGCTCGAAGTGGGCGTGCATGGCCTCGAGCGGCCGGTCGGGCGACCTCCAGTAGCGGGACCAGTCGTGCGTCACCCTTCCACTCTATTGACAAAGAGAGTTTTTACGTAAAGGATTCCTTTTGCGATGAGAGACGTCCTGTACTTGGAAGAGATCGAGCAGGCAGAGGCCCTGCTCAAGCCGCAGCGCGTGGAGGTGCTGCGGCAGCTGGCCGAGCCCCGCACCTGCTCAGAGGTGGCGGAACGACTCGGCCAGACGCCGCAGCGGGTCTACTACCACGTCAAGCGGCTGGTCGAGGCGGGCCTGGTGGACCAGGTGGCCGAGCGCAAGGTGCGCGGCGTCCACGAGGGCATCTACCAGGCGGGCGCGCGGTCGTACTGGCTGTCGCCCCGCCTCGTCGGCCGCATCGGGCTGCGCAAGGCCCGCGACGAGCTGAGCCTCGGCTACCTGCTCGACCTCATGGAGGAGGTGCAGGCCGACATCGCGGCGCTCGACCGCAGCGCCCCCGAGCTGCCGTCCATCGGGCTGTCCGGCGAGATCCACGTGCGCCCTGAGCGACGGCAGGAGTTCCTGAACGAGCTGCAGACCCTGCTGCAGGACCTTTTCACCCGATACGGCGGGGACGAAGGCGACGCCTTCAAGCTGGCCATCGCCTGCTACCCCCATGCCGCACCCCAGCCAGAAGGAGAACGAGACGATGTCTGAGCCGTTGATCGTGCGTGCCCGGATCCCCGCCGGCGTCGAGGAGGTGCGCAGCGCGCTCACCGATCCCGAGGCGCTGCGCGGGTGGCTGGCCGAGCACGTGGACGTGAACCTCGCCGAGGGGCGCTTCTGCTTCTGGGGGCGTACGACGCCCGAGGGCGACGCGCCGCACCAGCGGCTGCTGCACGCCGACGAGCGTACGCTGCGCTTCGCCTGGCTGCTCGACGGCGAGGAGACGACGACCGAGCTGACCTGGGAGGCCGACGGCGAGCACACCGTGGTGACGCTGTCGCAGACGCACTTCGACTTCCAGGACGTCATCACCGGCAAGAGCATCAGGGGCGTGCTGCAGACGTACTGGTGCCTGGTGCTCACCAACCTCGCCGAGCACCTCGAAGGCCGCCCGCTCACCGACAAGATCGACTTCACCTCGGCGGAGATGCGCACCACCGTCGAGATCGCGGCCTCGCCCGAGCGGGTCTTCGAGTCGCTCACCTCGTCCGAGGCGGTCTCCAAGTGGTTCGGCTTCCCCATCGAGATCGAGCCGCAGGTCGGCGGGCGGTTCGCCATGGGCGGCTTCGACAACGACCCCGAGCCCGCGCGGATCCTGGAGCTGGAGCCGGACCGCAAGCTCTCCGTCGGCTGGGGCGAGAACGGTGTGGGCTCGTGGGAGCTGGAGGGATCCGGCGGTAGGACGCGGCTGACGCTGGTGCAGAGCGGCTTCGACGAGTCGCGGCCGCCGTACGCCGCGTGGGGCGGGTTCGTGTCGGGGCTGGCGGAGCTGCGCCGCTACCACGAGATCCCGGGCTGGCAGCCGATCATCACCGCGTAGTTGTGCCGGGTCTCTGGGCTGGCGCACGAGCGTTCAAGACACCGCCTTATCGGCCCGGAATGCTGCTGGCCATGCGTTTCGACACCAAAATCGGCATCGTCGTCCGCTCGGACCTCGCCGCCTGGCAACGCTTGAACGTCACCGCCTTCCTCGCCAGCGCCATCGCCGGTGGGCGGCCGGAGGCGATGGGGGACGATTACGAGGACGGGTCGGGGAACACGTACCTGCCGATGTTCCGCCAGCCTGTGGTCATCTACCAGGCGGACCTCGCCACGCTGCGCAAGGTCCGAGAGAAGGCCGTGGGACGGGGGTTGGGCGTGGCCGTCTACACGGAGGACATGTTCAAGACGGGCAACGACGAGGACAACCGGGCCGCCGTACGCGCGTACCTGGCCGGGGACCTCAACCTGGTCGGACTAGCCCTGTACGGCCCCAAAACCCCGATGGACAAATCCCTGAAGGGCCTCACCCTCCACCCCTGACGGGAGAAAGGCCGCCAGTAGAGCGGCCGCAGGGACCGGCCGCAGAGGGCGCAGGTGCTGGTCGCAGGGCGGCGCAGGGGCTGGTCGCAGGGTGGCGCAGGGGCTGGTCGTAGGGAGCAGCCGCTCCCGGCGGCAGGACCTCCGAACCGAATGCGGTCCTGTGGATGACCCCCCTCATCCACAGAACCGCATTCGGCCCTGGTTCCACGGCCCCGAGCCGCCATCCTCAACCCATGACCCGCCCCACCACCCACACACCCCAGCCCACCACCCACACACCCCAGCCCACCACCCGCCGCCCACAACCAACCAAGACACTTCAACCCCTACCGCCTGCGGCACGACCACTCGCGCCCCCAGAACAGCCACTTGCTGTTGGGCGACCGCAGGCACCCATGGGGCGACCAAGGACCTTCGCGAACCGACCAGAAGCACTCACGAGGCGAGCGGCGGCACCAGCGGATCGACCTGAGGAGCCAGCGGGTCGACCTGAGGAGCCAGCGGATCGATCAGAAGAGCTCTCGGGCCGGCCACGTTCACTCTCAGGACGGACACCCGCCTTCGTGCCACTGATCGAGCGGGCCCGCACCATCACCATGGCCGTCCCGCACGCCGTCGCCTGCGGTCAGACAGCCGCCCACATCTGGGGCCTCCAGATCACGGCCACTCCCGACCACGAGTGGCCCGTCGAGGTGATAGCCCCCACCCACCTGGCGATCCCCGGCTGCGTGACCTACCTGATCCCACTCCCGCAAGAAGACATCACCGGCCACAAAGGCGTCCGCCTCACCACTATGGAACGCACGGCCCTCGACTGCGCCCGCTGGCTACCCCGCACGGAAGCGGTCGCCATCCTCGACCGGTTCGCCCGCCGAGGCGTGGACCTGGAAGCCCTGTGGCACCGCCCCCTCAACTCCTGGCGCCTGCGCGACACCCTCAGCCTCGCCGACAGAGGAGCCGCCTCACCCAGGGAAAGCTGGCTACGGGTGATCCTCGTGGACGGCGGCCTCCCCAGGCCGACCACCCAGATCAAGGTGCAACTGAGCGAAGACCGCTCCGCCTACCTCGACCTCGGCTGGGAGGAGTACAAGGTCGCCGTGGAGTACGACGGCCGCGAACACCACACCTCACCCGCCGACCAGCAACACGACACGGACCGGCGAGAGGAGTTGCGCCGCCAGGGCTGGCGAGTGATAGCCGTCCGCCGAGACGTCATCCCCGCCCAAATAGCCGACCTCCTCCACCAGGTGGCCAACACGTTGATCGAACAAGGCTGGCAACCCGGCCCCCAAGGAACGACCCGCATCCTCTCCCGAATCCGCGCCGCCCGCCGCAAACCCCGCTACCGCTGACCCAGCGCCACCCACCGACGGATCCCATAGCCGACGCCCCCGGTCCACAGTTCGGCTAGCCGACGATCCGTGCATGGTGGTTCCCTCGCTTGTGGGTCTTCCACGCATCGGCCACATACCTGCGAGTCCTCACCGGTGGGTCGTCCACGCTCAGGCCGCCCGCCTGGGGGTCGCCCGCGCGTGGACCGCCTGCGCGTGGACCGCCCGCGCGTGGACCGCCCGCGCGTAGGCCGCCCGCGCGCGGGCGGCCACTTGAGGGTCGTCCGTCGGCAGGTCGTCGAGCCGCAGGTTGCTTGTTCGAGGGCCCCTTGCCCGGTGTTCTGGCTCCAGGGTTGAGCGAGTGACGGTTCGCCGAAGGGCTGCCGATCGTCCACTAGCCGATGGTCACGGGCAGTTCTTTGAGGCCGTTGATGAAGTTCGAGCGGAGGCGGCGGGGGGCGCCTGACTGGTGGATGTGGGGGTGGCGGCGGGCCAACTGCTCGAAGAGGATGCGGAGTTCCAGTTTGGCGAGGTGGTTGCCGAGGCAGAAGTGGGCGCCGCCGCCGCCGAAGCCGATGTGCGGGTTCGGGTCGCGGCCGATGTCGAAGACGTCGCCGTCCTGGAAGACGGAGGTGTCGCGGTTGGCGGAGGCGTAGAAGACGACGACCTTGTCGTCCGCCTTGATCTCCTGGCCCCCGAGCACCTGGTCGGCGGTCGAGGTGCGGCGGAAGAGGTTCACGGGGGAGACCCAGCGGACGATCTCGTCGGCCGCCGTCTTCGCCAGCGCGGGGTCGGCGACCAGCCGGTCCCACTGGTCGGGGTGCTCGAAGAAGGCGAGCATGCCGCCTGAGGCCGCGTTCCGCGTGGTCTCGTTGCCGGCCACCACCAGCAGGAGGACGAACAGGTCGAACTCATCCTCGGCGAGCGTCTCGCCGTTCTCGTTGGGCTGGAGGAGCCGGGTGACGATGTCGTTCCTGGGGTTGGCCTTGCGCTGGGCGGCCAGCTGGTTGGCGTACGCGTACACCTCCATGGCCGCGCCCGAGCCCTTTTCCGGAGTGTCGGCGAAGTCGGGGTCCTGGGCGCCGATCATGCGGTTCGACCAGTTGAAGAGCTTGTCGCGGTCTTCGACGGGGGCCCCGAGGAGTTCGCAGATCACGTACAGGGGGAGGGGTGCGGCGACCTCGGTGACGAAGTCGACCTCGCCCGTGACCTTGTCGAGGAGGTCGTCGCAGATGTCGCGGATGTGCTGCTCGAGGGCGCCGATCGTGCGCGGGGTGAAGCCCCGGTTCACCAGGGCGCGCCGTCGTGTGTGCTCGGGCGGGTCCTGGTTGAGCATCATGAGGCGCTGCAGCGCGATCTGGTCCTCCTCCAGCTCGTCGAAGAGGGCGAGCCTGCGGTGGGAGGAGAAGAGCTCGGAGTGGCGCGACACGTGGACGACGTCGTCGTAGCGGGTGACGGCCCAGAAACCCGGGTCGCCCTCGTGCCAGTGGACCGGGGAGTTCGCGCGCAGCCAGGCGAGCTGGGCGTGGGGCGGTCCAGCGGTCGCGTATAGGTCCCTGTCGACCAGGTCGATGTGCACGCGGGGTCACCTCGTAGGTCAAGCGCTTGGTTGGGTAATCGACACCGTACTTGAAACGTGTTCTATTACGCCACTGTACGCCCGTCAAGGAGGAGTGGGGATGGCTCCGGATGTGCTCCCGGTGCGCTTCCGATGGGCTTTCGCTGTGCTCCCGCTGGTGCTGGTGGCGGGCTTGGTAGGGGGTGAATGTGATGGCGGGAAGGAAAGGCGAAAGGGGTATATCGGGTGGCGTTTCGGTTATATCCGGATGTTCCTTGGGCGAGGGCGAGGGCGAGGGCGGGGGCGGGGGCGGGGGCGGGGCTGGGGGCCTGGGGGCCTGGGTTCAGGTAGGTGGCTCGGCTGATGCTCGGTCGCGGGTCGCGGGTTGCCGGTGTGTGGGTCGCCGGTGCCTAGTGCCTAGTGCCCGGTGCCCGGTGCCCGGTGCCCAGTGCCCAGCGCCCAGTGGCCGGTACCCGGTGCCCCGCGCCCCGCGCCCCGCGCCCCGCGCCCCGCCGTGCCCCGCGCCCCGCGCCCCGTGCCCGTGCTCAGCGCCCCGTGCCCCGTGCCCCGTGCCCCGTGCCTGGTGCCTGGTGGTCGGGGTCGGAGGGAGTGGGTGGTTTGTCGGAATGTGTGGCGCCTCAACTGCCTCTCAGGTATCGGTCCAAAGCTCGCTGGGAAACATCGGACGACACTGCGCCTCTTGACACGTTGCACTTTGCCGCACGAGCATCGTGAGGCGAGACATCCGATGTATAGGTGAAGGATGCGGTGTGAAGCTGCTGCGAGTAGGACCTGTCGGCCAGGAGCGGCCGGTGGTCATGGACGACGCCGGCAACCTGCGTGACATTGGCGTACCCGAGATCGACGGGGCTTTTCTCGCCTCCGGGGGAGTGGCGCGGGTCAGAGAGGCGCTGGAGCGGGGCGACCTGCCCGTCGTGGAGGCCGAAGGGCTGAGGGTCGGGGCACCGATCGCGCGGCCGGGAAAGATCGTATGCATCGGGCTGAACTTCAGCGACCACGCCGCCGAGTCGGGCGCGGCGGTGCCGGCGGAGCCGGTGGTGTTCATGAAGGCGAGCAACACCATGGTCGGCCCGTACGACGAGGTGCTCGTGCCCCGCGGCAGCGTGAAGACCGACTGGGAGGTGGAGCTGGCGATCGTGATCGGGCGGGAGGCCCGCTACCTCGGCAGCCGGGAGGAGGCGCTGGAGGTCGTCGCCGGGTACGCGATCTCGAACGACGTCTCCGAGCGGGAGTTCCAGCTTGAGCGCGGCGGCCAGTGGGACAAGGGCAAGTCGTGCGAGACGTTCAACCCGCTGGGCCCCTGGCTGGTGACGGCCGACGAAGTGGGCGACCCGCAGAACCTGGCGATGCGCCTGTGGGTGAACGGCGAGCTGCGCCAGGACGGCGACACCAAGAACATGATCTTCGACGTGGCGGAGGTCGTCCGGTACCTGAGCCAGTTCATGGTGCTGGAGCCGGGAGACGTGATCAACACGGGCACCCCGGCCGGCGTCGCCATGGGCATGCCGGGCCAGCCGTACCTGCGCGCGGGTGACGTGATGGAGCTGGAGATCGAGGGCCTCGGCCGGCAGCGGCAGACGGTGGGGCAGGCATGACGACCTCGACGTACCGGATCGTGGGCATGGAGACGCACGACGTGCGTTTCCCGACGTCCCGCGAGCTCGACGGCTCCGACGCGATGAACCCCGACCCCGACTACTCCGCCGCGTACGTCGTGCTCAAGACGGACGACGGGTACGAGGGGCACGGGTTCGCGTTCACCATCGGCCGGGGCAACGACGTGCAGACGGCGGCGATCGGCGCGCTGCGGCCGTACGTGATCGGCAAGGACGTCGAGGACCTCGGCGCGCTCTACAAGGAGCTGGTCAACGACTCGCAGCTGCGCTGGCTGGGCCCGGAGAAGGGCGTCATGCACATGGCGATCTCCGCCGTGGTCAACGCGCTGTGGGACCTGAAGGCGAAGCGGGCCGGCAAGCCGCTCTGGCGGCTGCTCGCGGACATGTCGCCGGAGGAGATCGTCGAGCTGATCGACTTCCGCTACCTGAGCGACGCGCTGACCAGGGACGACGCCTTGGAGATCCTGCGCGCGGCAGAGGGCGGCAAGGCGGAGCGCGTCGCGCGGCTGCAGGAGACCGGCTATCCGGCGTACACGACGTCGCCGGGCTGGCTCGGCTACGACGACGAGAAGCTGCGCCGGCTCTGCAAGGAGGCGCTTGAGCAGGGCTTCGGCCAGATCAAGCTCAAGGTGGGCGCGGACCTGGAGGACGACAGGCGGCGCTTCAGGGTGGCCAGGGAGGTGTGCGGCGCCGGCTTCCCGATCGCCATCGACGCCAACCAGCGCTGGGACGTCGGCTCGGCCATCGAGTGGGTGAACGCGCTGCGCGAGTTCGAGCCGCACTGGGTCGAGGAGCCGACGAGCCCCGACGACGTGCTGGGGCACGCGGCGATCGCGCGGGGCATCGCGCCGATCCCGGTGGCGACCGGCGAGCACGTCCAGAACCGCATCGTCTTCAAGCAGTTGCTGCAGGCCGAGGCGCTGTCGTACGTGCAGATCGACGCCGCCAGGGTGGGCGGGCTGAACGAGAACCTCGCGATCGTGCTGCTGGCGGCCAAGTTCGGGGTGCCGGTGTGCCCGCACGCGGGCGGCGTGGGGCTGTGCGAGCTGGTGCAGCACCTGTCGATGTTCGACTACGTGGCGGTGACCGGCACGATGGACGGCCGCGTCATCGAGTACGTCGACCACCTCCACGAGCACTTCGTCGACCCGGTGGTCATCAAGGACGGCAGATACGCGGCCCCGTCGCGCCCCGGCTTCAGCGCGGAGCTGCGCGAGGAGTCGATCGCCGCCCACACCTTCCCCGGCGGCGAGGTCTGGAGGGACGCATGAGTGACGCGCTGAAGGCGGTCGTGACCGGCGGCGGCTCGGGGATCGGCCTGGCGGCGGCGTCGGCGCTGGCGGTGCGCGGCATGCGGGTCGCCTGCCTCGACCTCAATCCGCCGGGTGAGCCGTTCATCGGCATCAAGGCCGACGTCACCGATGACGCCGCGGTACGCGCCGCGGTGGCGGAGGCGGCCGAGCGGCTGGGCGGCATCGACGTGCTGGTCAACAACGCCGGCATCGGCGCCCAGGGCACGATCGAGGACAACCCGGACAGCGAGTGGCATCGGGTGTTCGACGTGAACGTCCTCGGCATGGTCCGGGTCGCGCGGGCGGCGCTGCCGTACCTGCGCAGGTCGGAGCATGCCGCGATCGTCAACACCTGCTCGGTCGCGGCCACCGCGGGGCTGCCCCAGCGGGCCCTCTACAGCGCCACCAAGGGCGCGGTGCTGTCGCTGACGCTCGCCATGGCCGCCGACCACATCCGCGAGGGCATCAGGGTCAACTGCGTCAATCCGGGCACCGCCGACACCCCGTGGGTGGGCAGGCTGCTGGACGCGGCCGAGGACCCCGAGGCCGAACGCGCGGCGCTCAACGCCAGGCAGCCGATGGGCCGCCTGGTCACCGCAGAGGAGGTCGCCGCGGCGATCGCCTACCTCGCGAGCCCCGAGTCCGCCTCGACCACGGGCACCGCGCTCGCGGTGGACGGCGGCATGCAGGGCCTGCGACTGCGCCCCGCCAACTGAACAGCCGCCGCCAGAAGGGCGGCACGGCCGTAAATGCGCCGACCGATGGCCGGCGGCCCCGCAGGCCGCCGGCCGACGGCCCTCCGACCAGAGGGCCAGGCAACTAAGGAAGGTACCCCCCATGAAGTTCGGACGGGCGGTCGCGGCAGCGGCCATGCTGGCGGTCGTGACCGCGTGCGGTTCAGGCGGCACGACGGCGGAAGGAGGCGGCGGCGGGAAGGTCGGCATCGACCATCCCCGCGCCGACTCCGACTTCTGGAACTCCTACATCAAGTACGTCCCGCAGATGGCCGGCGAGCTCAAGGTGGACCTCATGCCGGCCACGAACTCGCAGAACGACGTGGCCAAGCTGGTCAACAACGTGCAGGCGCTGGTCGGCCAGGGCGCCAAGGTCATCGTCATGGCCCCGCAGGACACCGGCGCCGTCGCCACCACGCTGCAGCAGCTGGAGAACAAGAAGATCCCGGTCGTCACCGTGGACACCCGCCCCGACAAGGGCAACGTCTACATGGTCGTCCGCGCCGACAACCGCGCGTACGGCACCAAGGCGTGCGAGTTCCTCGGCGAGAAGCTCGGCGGCAAGGGCAAGGTGGTGCAGCTCCAGGGCTCGCTCGGCTCGATCAACGGCCGCGACAGGTCGGAGGCGTTCCTCGACTGCATGAAGAGCAAGTTCCCCGGCATCACGGTGTTCAGTGAGCCGACCGAGTGGGAGGGCACGAAGGCGGCGTCGATGCTGCAGACCCGCCTGGAGCAGAACCCCGACATCAAGGGCATCTACATGCACGCGGGCGGCGTGCACCTGGCGCCGACGCTGCAGGTGCTCAAGCAGAAGGGCCTGCTGCTCCCCACCGACGACCCCAAGCACATCTTCGTGATCTCCAACGACGGGATCCCGCAGGAGTTCGAGGCGATCCGCAAGGGCGACATCGACGCGACGGTCTCGCAGCCGGCCGACCTGTACGCCAAGTACGCCCTCTTCTACGCCAAGGCCGCGGCCGAGGGCAAGACGTTCAAGCCCGGCCCGACCGACCACGACAGCACGATCATAGAGCTGCCGAACGGCTTGGAGGACCAGCTCCCCGCGCCGCTCGTGACGAAGGAGAACGTGGACGACCAGGCCCTCTGGGGCAACCAGGTCAAGTGATGAGCACCCACGTCGAAGCCAGGAACGTGGTCAAACGCTTCGGCCCGACGACCGCGCTCGACGGCGCCGGCATCACGATCGCCGAGGGTGAGACGCACGCGCTGGTCGGCAGGAACGGCGCCGGCAAGTCCACGCTGGTGTCGATCCTGACCGGGCTGCAACGGCCGGACGAGGGCGAGGTGCGCTTCTCGGGCGAGCCCGCCCCCGCGCTCGGCGACCGGGACGCCTGGCGGCGGCGGGTGGCGTGCGTCTACCAGAAGTCCACGATCATCCCGGCGCTGACGGTGGCCGAGAACCTGTTCCTCAACCGCCAGTCGGAAGGGCGCACGATCAACTGGCGGGCGCTGCGGGCCAGGGCCAGGGAGCTGCTGGACACGTACGAGGTGGACGTCGACGCGCAGGCGCTGGCCGGCGACCTGAGCGTCGAGCAGCGCCAGCTCGTGGAGATCGCCCGCGCGCTGTCGTTCGGCGCCCGGTTCATCATCCTGGACGAGCCGACCGCGCGGCTCGACGGCCCGGCGATCGAGCGCCTGTTCGCGCGCATGCGCTCGCTGCGCGAGCAGGGCGTGACCATGATGTACATCTCCCACCACCTCGACGAGGTCTACGAGATCTGCCAGAGCGTCACGGTGTTCCGCGACGCCCGGCACGTCCTGACCAGGCCGGTCGCGGGGCTGCCGCACGACGAGCTGGTGGCCGCGATGACCGGCGAGGCGACGGCGGCGTACGAGGCCCGCCAGCACACGCCGGCCGAGCGGGTCGTGCTGGAGGGCGCCGGGCTGTCGCTGGCCGGCCGCTACACCGGCGTCGATCTCGCGGTCAGGTCGGGCGAGGTCGTCGGCCTGGCCGGATCGGCGAGCAGCGGCAAGGTCGGCCTGGCGGAGACGCTGGTCGGGCTGCGCAGAGCGGACGCCGGCACGGTCACCGTCAACGGCACCCAGGTCAGGGCGGGCGACGTGCCCGCCGCGATGCGGGCCGGGCTCGGGTTCGTCCCGGAGGACCGCCACCACGAGGGCTTCGTCCCGCTGCTGTCGGTGGGCGAGAACGCCACGTTCCCGATCGCCCGCAAGCTCGGCCGCTTCGGCACGGTCTCGCCCGCGCGGCGCCGCGCCGAGGCCGAGCGGTTGATCGGCTCCCTCGACATCAAGACCGAGGGGCCCGACCAGCCGGTGGGCGACCTGTCAGGAGGCAACGCGCAGAAGGTGGTGTTCGCGCGGGCGCTGGTGGACGACCCGGCCGTGCTGGTGGTGATCAACCCGACCGCCGGCGTCGACGTCAAGGCCAAGCAGGCCCTGCTCGGCGCCGTCGAGGACGCCGTCGAGCGCGGCGCGGGGGCCGTGGTGGTCTCCGACGAGCTCGATGACCTGCGGATCTGCGATCGGGTGCTGGTGATGTTCCACGGCAGGGTCGTCAAGGAGGTGCCGCGTGGCTGGAGTGACCACGAGCTCGTGGCCGTGATGGAAGGCATAGAAGAGTGACTGCTTTGACGGCTCCCGCCCCCCGGGTGCGGCTGGCCAAGTTCCGCGATCTGACGCTCGTCCCGGTGATCGTGCTTCTGCTCGTCGTCGGCGCGTTCCTCGACCCGACCTTCCTGACGGCGGGCAACCTGACGAACGTGCTCCAGCAGCAGGCCGCGATCTCGCTGCTGGTGCTGGCCGAGGCGATGATCCTGATCGCCGGCAAGTTCGACCTGTCGCTGGAGTCGACGGTCGGCACCGCGCCGGCGATCGCGGTGATGCTGGTCATCCCGGTGTCGGCGGGCGGCTTCGGCATCGGCCTGCCCGGGGTGCTGGTGATCCCGCTGGCGCTGCTCGTCGGAGCCGCGATCGGCGCGTTCAACGGCTTTCTGATCGTACGGTTCCAGCTGTCGGCGTTCATCGTCACGCTGGCCATGCTGATCATCGTGCACGGGCTGCTTCAGGGGCCGACCGAGGGCAAGACGCTGTTCGAGCTCCCCGACTCGATCCTCTACCTGGGCAGCGCCATGTGGCTGGGCCTGCCCGCCGCCATCTGGATCGCCGGCGCGCTGTTCGCGGCCGGTATCTTCGGCCTCGGCTACCTGCGGCTCGGCCGCGCGCTCTACGCGATCGGCGGCAACCTCGACGCCGCCCGCGCCGCCGGCATCCGGGTCGACCGGGTCCTGTACGGCGTGTTCATCCTGGGGGGCACGCTCGCCGCGCTGGCCGGCGTGCTGGAGACCGGCCGCCTCGGCGCCATCGGCAACCAGCAGGGCGTCGGCTGGATCTTCATGGTGTTCGCCGCGGCCGTCATCGGCGGTGTCAGCATGGACGGCGGCAAGGGCACCATCCTCGGCGCGCTCACCGGCGTGCTGGTGATCGGCCTCGTGCAGAACATCCTCACCCTCATCGGGGTGTCAGGCTTCTGGCAGCCGGTCATCTACGGCTCGATCATCCTCGTCGCCCTCATGATCAGCAGGATCGCCGGCGGAAAGGCACAAGATTGATGGACCGGATCGACCTGCCCCGCGTCGGCTTCGGTGGCGCGCCCATCGGCAACCTCTACGACGCGGTGACTGAGGACCAGGCGCGGTCCACCGTCGAGGCCGCCTGGCAGAGCGGCATCCGCCTGTACGACACCGCGCCCCACTACGGGCTCGGCGTGTCGGAGCGGCGGATCGGCGCGGCGCTGACCGGCCGGTCGGGTTACCTGCTGTCCACGAAGGTCGGAAGGCTGCTGCGGCCGGTCACCGTCACCCCTTCCGAGCGGGGCGGGCGCGCGGAGCTGGGCTTCGACGAGCCCGACGACCTGGAACGGGTGTGGGACTTCTCCGGCGATGGCGTACGCACGTCGCTGGCCGAGTCCCTCACCCGCCTCGGCCTGCCCGGCGTGGACATCGCCTTCATCCACGACCCCGACGACCACGCCGAGCAGGCGATCAAGGAGGCTTATCCGGCGCTGGCCGAGCTGCGTGCCGAGGGGCGGATCCGGGCGGTCGGCGTCGGCATGAACCAGTGGCAGGTGCCGCTGCGGTTCGTCCGCGAGACCGACATCGACGTGGTCATGCTGGCCGGTCGCTACACCCTGCTCGACCAGTCCGGTTTGCCCCTCCTGGAGGAGTGCGCGGAGCGGGGCGTCGCGGTGCTGGCCGCCGGCGTCTTCAACAGTGGCCTGCTCGCCACGCACGAGCCCGCGGGCACCTTCGACTACCTGCCCGCCCCTGAGCACCTGGTGGTGAAGGCGCGGCGCATCGCCGCGGTCTGCGAACGCCACGACGTCACCCTGCCCCAGGCGGCGCTGGCCTTCCCTCTCCGCCACCCGGCGGTCGCCACGATCGTGGTGGGTGCCCGCACCCCCAAGGAGGTCCAGGAGAACACCACCCTCCTGGACCGCCCGGTCCCCGAGTCCTTGTGGACGGACCTCGCGGCAGAAGGCCTGCTATGACGGCTCGCCTCCGGCCTCGCCCCTGAAAAGGGGGAAGGGTGGGGTGGCGGCGGGCACGCACGCCCCGGCCTTCCGGCCTTCCGGCCTTCCGGCCTTCCGGCCTTCCGGCCTTCCGGCCTTCCGGCCTTCCGGCCTTCCGGCCTTCCGGCCTTCCGGCCTTCCGGCCTT
>NZ_JBFAPT010000017.1:0-140772 GCF_040676845.1 Nonomuraea sp. NPDC049504 | reverse complement strand
TTCCGGCCAGGGCAAGGCGCGGGCTCTCGGTCAGGACTTCAGGAAGAGCCAGTGTTTCGACGGGCCCGGTTCGTACGGGGAGTCGAGGCGTTTGGCCACCACGCCTGGCAGGCCCTGGTCGCGGGCGGCCTGGCGGACCGGGGCCAGGTCGCCGGGCCACGATGGGGCGGTCTGCCAGTGGGCGCCGGTCAGATCGAGCGCCTCCAAAGCGGCGCGCCGCACGGTGTAGGGCTCGCCGGTGAGCGTGTGGCCGTCGTCGTACAGGAGGTCGTAGAAGACGAGCAGCTCCGCGCCGCCGAGCGTGACCAGCTCGCCGTCCAGCACCGCCGTGCGGCTGCCGAACGACTCGGCCAGCCCCCGCAGCCAGGGGTGCTCGCCGGCCGCCTCGGTACGCCCGCCGTCGATCGGCACGAGCAGCCGCCGCCCGCCCCAGGCGAACTCGAAGGCGTACGCCGAGACGTCCCTGGGCGGCCGGGAACGCGGGGTCGGCTCCATGGGGGCGAGGCCGGGGAACGGGTCGCGGACGGCCGAGCCCATCCGGTGGATCATCCAGTTCTTGCCCCGGGTACGGAACAGCACGAACCGGCCGGAGGCCCGCTCGCCGTTCAGCACGACCTTGACCTCGCGGTCCGACCACTTCTCGGTCTCGTACGTGCCGGTGTCCCAGACGGTCATGGAGCCGCCGCCGTACTCGCCCTTGGGGATCTCGCCGTGGAAGGTGAGGTACTCCATGGGATGGTCCTCGGTGTGCACGGCGAGATGGTTGGTGTCCGGGTCGGCGGGCAGCCCCTTGGGCACCGCCCACGAGACGAGCACGCCGTCGCGTTCGAGCCGCAGGTCCCAGTGCAGGGACCGGGCGTGGTGCTCCTGGATGACGAACGCGTTGCCGCCGGGGGTGCCGGAGGGGGCATCGGGGATGGGCTCAGGCGTGCGGCCGGGGGCGCGTTTGCTCCGATACTGCGTCAGTTTGTCGGGCACAGAACCGGTACTACCCGCTGCCACGCAGCCTGATCGCGGCTAATCCTCCGATGTGTCAGTCCATGTCCAGAGCTCGCCGCAGCCACGCCTCGACCCCCGCGACGTGCACGGTCGCCCACGAGCGTGCCACGTCGGCCTGACGGGAGGCGATGGCCTCGTAGATCGCGCTGTGCTGCTCGCGGGTCTTGTCCATCGCGCCCTCCTGGGTGAGGCCGCGCCAGATCCTGGCCCGGGTGGTCGGCCCCGACAGGCTCTCGATGAACGAGCACAGCACGCTGTTGCCCGAGCCCTGCGCGATGCGGTGGTGGAACTCGAGGTCGTTGGCCACCAGCTCCTCGACCGTCGGCCGCTCGGGCAGCTTGTCGAGGATCACCCGCAGCTCCGCGACGTCGGCGTCGGTCATCTGTTCTGCGGCCATCGCGGTGGCGGCCGGCTCGAGGATGCGCCGGACCTCGAAGAACTGCAGCACGGTGTCGTCGCGGTGCAGGTCGAGCACGAACGACATGGTGTCGAGCAGCAGCCGCGGCTCGAGGCTGGTGACGTACGTGCCGTCGCCCTGGCGTACGTCGAGGACGTTGATGAGCGACAGCGCCCTGACGGCCTCGCGCAGCGAGTTGCGTGAGAGGCCGAGCCGTTCGGCCAGGTCGGCCTCCTTGGGCAGGCGGTCTCCTGGCGCCAGCTCGCCGGAGACGATCATCTGCTTGATCTTGTCGATGGCCGCGTCGGTGACCGCCACGCTCTTCTCCCTAGACATCGGATGTCTAGGAGTCTAGAGCCTGGAAGCGGACCGGATCGACCCCCGCGTGGCGACGAACCTGACCGCGCGCCTCCAGCGTACGCAGATGGGCCGCGGCCTCACCGGCCGCCATGCCCCTCAGGACCGGGGGCAGTTCGTCCCACGGCCGCTTCCACGTCATCATCGCGGCGACCTCCCAGATGGTCAGCGGCTGCGCCTGCCTGGCCAGGAGGGCGCGCAGCCGTTCGAGTTTCTCCTCGTGATGGTGGCGGATCTCGGCAGCACGCGCCGCAACATCCGGAAATATCCACTCATGGGCGGGGAGAGCGTCGAGTGGGCCACTGGCCGCCGAGAGATCGCCGATCCGGTCCAGCGAGTTCAGGAAGTCGCTGAGCGGATCGACGTCGTCGCGATCGTACGGATAGATCCCGACGTGCGGGGTGATGTCGGGCAGGACGTGGTCACCGGTGAACAGCCGGTCCGCGTCCTCCAGATGCAGGCAGATGTGTCCTGGTGTGTGGCCGGGCGTGTGGAACGCCCGCAGCTTGCGGCCCGGCAGGTCCACCAGGTCGCCGTCCCGCAGCTCGCGGTCGGGCAGGGCGGGCGGCGCGGGCCTGGTGCCCATGACCTGCCGGGCCTCGCCGGGGTCGGCTCCCGCGCGGCGCAGCATGTCGCTCTGGAAGTCGTCGTGCTCGCCGGCCGCGTACTCGGTCATGAGCCTGACCAGCGCCGCGTCGTCCTCATGCATGGCGATCCAGCCGCCGGACGCCTCGCGCACCTGCCCGGCGAGCCCGGCGTGGTCGGGATGGAAATGGGTGACGACCACCCCGCTCACCGTGCTCACGTCGATGCCGAGCGCGGCCAGGCCGCCGGTGAGCGCGTCCCACGCGTCGGGGTGGTTCCAGCCGGCGTCGATCAGCACCGGGCCCCTGGGCGACTCGACCGCGTAGACGAGCGTGTAGCCGAGCGGGTTGCCGGGAATCGGCACCGGCACGCTCCACACGCCGCCGCCGAGATCCTGCGGACGCTGCTCAGCGTACGGTCTGCGCCTGGTCTTCATGTGCCCCCGATTCGTGGTGGTTCGTGGGTAAGAGCGCCTGCTGCGAGGCCCGGATACCCGTTCAGCCGATGCGTTCCAGGATGGTGGCGGTGGCCAGCGCGCCGCCCGCGCACATCGAGACGAGTGCGGTGCTGGAATCGGAGCGTTCGAGCTCGTGCAGCGCCGTGGTGATGAGCCGGGCGCCCGTCGCGCCCACGGGGTGGCCGAGCGCGATCGCGCCGCCGTTGACGTTGACCCGGTCGAAGTCGGGCTCGTGCACGCTCGCCCACGACAGCACAACCGACGCGAACGCCTCGTTCACCTCGAACCTGTCGATGTCGCCGGTCGTCATCCCGGCCGACGCGAGCGCCTTGGCCGTCGCCGCCACCGGCCCGTCGAGGTGGAAGTACGGCTCCGCCCCCACCAGCGCCTGCGCCAGGATACGGGCCCTGGGCTGCAGGCCGTGCCGCCGCGCCGCCGTCTCGCTCATCACCAGCACGGCCGCCGCGCCGTCGGAGATCTGCGAGGACGTGCCGGCCGTGTGCAGGCCGCCCTCCACCACCGGCCTCAGCGCGGCCAGCCCCTCGACGGTGGTCTCGCGCAGGCCCTGGTCCCTGCGGACGTCGCCGACCGGCACGATCTCCCGCTCGAACCGCCCGTCGGCCCACGCCTTGGCCGCCAGCCGCTGCGAACGCGCCCCGAACCAGTCGAGCCGCTCACGCGTCAGCCCGCGCCTTTCGGCGATGCGCTCGGCCGCCGTGAACTGGTCGGGCAGGTCGATGGTCCAGTCGTCGGGGCGCGGCTTGGCGGGGCGCACGTTGCTGCCCAGCGGCGCCCGGCTCATGACCTCGACGCCGCAGCCGACGCCCGCCTCGATCACGCCCGCGCCGATCAGCGCCGCCGCGAGGTGCACCGCCTGCTGCGACGAGCCGCACTGGGCGTCGACGGTGGTGACACCCGTCTGGTACGGCAGCCCGGCATAGAGCCAGGCGTGCCGCCCGACGTGGCCGCCCTGCTCGCCCGCCTGCGTCACGCAGCCGGTGAACACCTGCTCGACGATCGCCGGGTCGATGCCCGCCCGATCGACGAGCCCGTTCAGCGCCGTGGCCAGAACCTGTTGCGGTTTCAGCTCCGCCAGCCAGCCGGCCCGCTTGCCGATCGGTGTGCGTACGGCCTCGACGATCACGGGTGTGCCCATAGCCGCCTCCAGAATTAAGCTCTGGCGCGACTGTAACTGGTTCTACTTGGTTGCGGAACCCTCCCACTTCGGCGGCAGGCCGAACGTCTCGAACAGCTGCTCCTCGAAGAACATGCCGACGTGGCTGACCCGGTCGCCCGACAAGGTGAGCACCATGATGGCGAACTGGCCGTAGACGCCGTCCTTGCGGTGATAGACGGCGAACGCCGGCTGGCCGTTCGCCGCGACCGGGACCAGCCGCAGATCACCCGCGCGCTCTGCCGGGCACTGCGTCCTGGTGAGCTCGGCGATCGACTCGGGCCCTTGGTACCAGCCGGTGAACGGCGGCATCTCCCACACCGCGTCCTCGGTGAACAGGTGGACCAGGCCGTCGACGTCGTAGTTCTCGAACGCGGCGACGTAGCGGTCGAGCAGGTCGCGCTGCTCGGACGTCAGCGGCTCGACCGGGTCGTCGATGCTCGGCGCCACCTCGTCGAGCTGGGCGCGGGCCCGCTGCAGCAGGCTGTTGACCGCCGCCGTCGAGACCCCGACCGCCTCGGCCACCTCGGCGGCCTTCCACCTGAGCACGTCGCGCAGGACCAGCACCGCGCGCTGGCGGGGCGGGAGGTGCTGCAGCGCGGCGATCAGCGCGAGCCTGATGCTCTCGCGCGAGGTCACGATCGCGGCCGGGTCGTCGGCGCCGGCGCCCGTCAGGGCGTCGGGCGCGGGCTCCAGCCAGGGCACCTCGTCGTCGCGGGCGAGCGGCGCGGCGGCCTCTTGGCTGGGAGCGCCGAGCCCGGTCGGCAGGGGGCGCCTGGAACGGCTGTCGAGCGCCGTCAGGCACGTGGTGGTCGCGATGCGGTAGAGCCACGTGCGCAGGGACGAACGCCCCTCGAAGCCCTCGTACGCCTTCCACGCGCGCAGGTAGGTCTCCTGCACGAGATCTTCGGCGTCGTGCACCGAACCCATCATGCGATAGCAGTGCGCGAGCAGCTCGCGCCGCATGGGATCAGCCTGGCGGAGGAAGTCCTCGCTCGTCGGCTTGTCGGTCATACCCCCTTGTATAGCCCCCGCCACCGACAGAATCCCGCGAACACCTTTCCGGGGGTGCGGGTCAGATGTCGGCGAGGAGGCGGGTGGCGGCCGTTTCGATGCGGCGTTGGATCTGGTCGTACGTGCGGCGGCCGCGCAGCATCTCCAGCAGTTCCTGGACCCAGACGCTGGCCAGGGAGCCGGCCAGGTCGATCTGTTCCTCGCTCGCCTCCTGCAGGGTCAGGCCGTCGGCGGAGACGCGCAGCAGCAGGCCGGTCATGCGGTCGCCGAAGGGGGTCTGGACCTCGGCCATGATGAGGGAGCGGATGAGCGCGTCGGCCAGCTCGGGCTCGCGCATGAGCCCCCTGGTGGCCCGCATCAGCACGTCGACCGCGCGGCTGGCGGGGGTCGCGGCACCCGGCGGGCGCCGCTCGATGCTGCTCTCCAGCAGGTCGATCTCCTCGCCGACGACGGCGACGACGAGGTCCATCTTGGACGGAAAGTAGCGATAGAGCGTGCCAAGCGCCACGCCCGCGCGCTCGGCCACCGTCCGCATCTGCATGGCCTCGACACCGCCGCGTGAGGCCAGCGCCGCCGCGGCCTGGACGATGCGCTTGCGGCGTTGGTGCTGGCTGCGGGTGCGGACGCTGTGCCCGCCCGGGGTGGAACCGTTTTCCATGGTGCCCTCGGAGTCGCTGGGGGGCGCCGCGGGGGTGGCGTGCGTGGAACGCATGAGAACACGTTATCTGATTTCTTCTTGACGCGGCTTGTTACTCGCGGGTCACAAACCAGCCCTATAGGCCCATGTCTCCGGCGTTACACGGATATATCCGGCCTTATGTAGATAGGTGGCCGCTGGACAGACATTAGAATCTGTTCTAGTTTGCGAATCGGCTTACCTAGCGCTTGCTGGAGGAGCGATGACCGCGGACACGCTCGCCTCCCTGCTGACCGCACGCGCCCACGACGACCGCCCCGGGCTCGTGTTCGAGGACAGGGTGTGGACGTGGCGCGAGCACGTCATCGCCTGTCAGGAGGCCGCCGCCCGCCTGTCCGCGCACGGTCCCGGCACGCACGCCGGTGTGCTGAGTGAGAACGTTCCCGACCTGGTTTTCCTCATCGGCGGCGCGGCGCTGGCCGGCCACGTGGTGGTGGCGCTCAACCCCACCCGCCCGGCCCCGGAGCTGATCCGCGACGCCCGCGCCACCGACGTCACCTTGGTCCTGGCCGACACCCCCTTCACCAACCTGGCCACCGAGGTCTCCAGGGAACTGGGGGTGGAGTCCCGCCCGCTCGCCACGGGCGCGCATACGGGCTCGCCCTTCGCCCAGGGCTCGCCGCTCGCCCAGAACACGCCTCCGCACCCGCCCTCTGCCGACCATGAGCGGCCCGCCAGGCACGAGCGTGCTGACCCGCAGGGTGGCGAGCTGGTGATGCTGATCTTCACCTCGGGGACGTCGGGGCGGCCACGCGCTGTCCGGGTCACGCAGCGGAAGCTGGCTGTGCCCGGGGTCAGTCTGGCGGCCATGCTCGGCCCCGACGACGCCGTCTACTGCTCGATGCCGCTGTTCCACTCGGGGGCGCTCATGGCCGCTTACGCCCCGGCCGTCGCGTCGGGGGCGAGGCTGGTGTTGCGGCGGCGGTTCTCGGCGACGGGGCTGCTGCCCGACGTCAGACGGTACGGCGCCACGTACCTGCACTACGTCGGCAAGGCGCTCTCCTATGTGCTGGCCACCGAGGAGCGCCCCGACGACGCCGACAACCCGCTGCGGATCGCGTTCGGCAACGAGGGCAGCGCGGTGGCGACCAGGCGGTTCGGGGAGCGGTTCGGGTGCCGGGTCATCGACGCGTTCGGATCGACGGAGACGGCCATCTCGCTCACCCCCGACCCCACGGGCCCGCCGGGCTGCCTCGGCCGGTTGCCCGACGGCGTCCACATCCTCGACCCGTTCACCGGCCGCCCCTGCCCGCCCGCCAGGATCGAGGACGGCCGCCTGCTCAACGCGGAGGAAGCGGTCGGCGAGCTGGTGAACACGGCAGGGCTCGGGTTGTTCGACGGCTACTACAACGACCAGGAGGCGGACGCGGAACGGGTCAGGGACGGCGCGTTCTGGTCCGGCGACCTGGCCTACGCCGACGCGGACGGCCACGTCTTCTTCGCGGGAAGAGGCACGGAACGGCTGCGCGTGGACGGCGAGAACCTCGCGGTCGCGCCCATCGAGGCGGTGTTACGCGAGTTCGCCGGGGTGGTGGAGGCGGCGGTCTACCCGGTGCCCGACGCGGCGGCCGGGGATCAGGTGATGGCGGCGCTGGTGCTGGCGGGCGGCTTCGACCCGGAGGCGTTCGCGGCCTTCCTGGCCGGACGCGGTGACCTGGGCGTCAAGGCGCTGCCCCGCTACGTCCGCATCGCCCGCGAGCTGCCGCAGACGCCCTCGCACAAGGTCATCAAGCGGCACCTCGCCCGCGAGGCGTGGCGCACGGCCGACCCCGTCTGGTGGCGCACGCGGCACGGCTTCCGTCCGCTCACCGACGCGGACGTGGAGGGCATCGAGGACGACTTCGTACGGCACGGCAGGCGACACCTCTTGGAGACGTAGACGTGGATTTCAACCTGGACGAAACCCAGCGGGAGCTGAAGCAGCTGGCGGCCGATGTCCTGTCGATGGAGAGGTCGAAGGAAGGGTCGAAGGAAGGGGACGAGGAGCGGTTGTGGCAGGCCGGGCTGCTCAGCGTGTGCGTGCCCGAGGCGGCGGGCGGCGCGGGGCTCGGCCCGGTGGAGATGGCCGTGGTGCTGCGCGAGGTCGGCGCCCGCGCGGCCCCGGTGCCCGCCCTGCCGGTGCTCGCGGGCCAACTGCTGATGGCCCGGCACGCGGCCCCCGGCCGGCAGCCGCCGCCCGGCGCCCGGCTCACCCTCGCCCTGCGCGAGCCCGGCGTCCCCCTGGCCGAGCCGCCCCGCACCACCGCCCGCGAGGTGAGCGGCCGGTGGGAGGTCAGCGGGCGCAAGACGGGAGTGCTCCATCCGGACGGCGCCGGGGTGCTGGTGACGGCGGACGAGGGGCTGTTCCTGCTGGAGAGCCAGGCGGGCACGCCGGAGCACACCTCGACCGGCGAGCCGGCCGCCACGATCGTGCTGGACGCGACTCCGGCCGAGCGCGTGGCAGGGCCCGAGGGGGCGCGGGACGCCGTCCAGGTGTTCATGGCCGCCGTCGCCGCCCAGGCGAGCGGGGTGCTGGCGGGGGCGCTGGAGCTGACGACCGGCTACATCAAGCAGCGCAGGCAGTTCGGGCGGGCGCTGGCCGAGTTCCAGGCCGTGACGATGCAGATCGCCGACGTCTACATCGCGGGCCGGGCGCTCGACGTCGCGATGTGGTCGGCGGCCTGGCGGCTGGCCGAGGGGCTGCCGGCCGAGCAGGACCTGGCGCTGGCGGCGTACCAGGTGGGGGAGGCGGTCGAGGCGCTCTACACCTGCCAGCACCTGCACGGCGGGCTCGGACTCGACGTCACCTACCCGCTGCACCGCTACTTCGCCCAGGCCAAGCACCTGTCCCACCTGCTCGGCGGCGCCGACGCCCAGCTCGACCTGATCGGAGCGCTCGTCTGATGCTCATCGACCTGACCCCCGAGCAGCGCAGGCTCCGCGACGAGCTGCGCGAGTACTTCGGTTCCTGCCTGACCGCCGAGGACCGGGCCAAGATCGCCGATGATCCGTTCGGCGAGGCGTACATGGAGCACTGCCGCCTGCTCGGCAGGGACGGCAAGCTCGGCCTCGGCTGGCCCAAGGAGTACGGAGGAGGCGGCTACGGCCCCCTGGAGCAGCAGATCTTCGCCAACGAGATCGCCCGCGCGGGAGTGCCGTACCCGATCATCACCGTGCAGACGGTGGGCCCCACGCTCATGCAGTACGGCACCCAGCGGCAGAGGGAGTTCTTCCTGCCCCGCATCCTGGCCGGCGAGTGCCACTTCGCGATCGGCTACAGCGAGCCCGAGGCGGGCACCGACCTGGCCGCGCTGCGGACGACGGCGGTGCTGGACGGCGACCACTACGTCGTCAACGGCCAGAAGATCTTCACCAGCGGCGCGCACTACGCCCAGTACATCTGGCTCGCCGCCCGCACGAACCCGACGGCCAAGCGGCACAAGGGCATCACGATGATGATCGCCGCCACCGACGACCCCGGCTTCTCGTGGACGCCGATCGTCACCATGGACGGCCGCCACCACACCAACGCCACCTATTACTCCGACGTGCGCGTGCCGGTGGACATGGTGGTGGGCGAGGTGGACCGCGGCTGGGACCTCATCGTCAACCAGCTCAACCACGAGCGGGTCACGCTCGGCCCGGCGGGCAACATCGGGCAGACCTACGACAGGTTCCTGGCCTGGGCGCGGCGCACGGGGCTGGACGCCGAGCCGGGCGTGCGGCGGGCGCTGGCCGCGGTGTGGGCCGCGTTCCGTACGAACGAGCTGCTCAACTGGCAGGTCGCGGCCAACATGGACCTCGGCTGGCTGGGCGCGCCGGACGCGTCCGCGACCAAGATCTACGCCTCCGAGCGCATGCAGGAGGTCGGCAGGATCGTGGGGGACGTGCTGGCGAGGTACGGCGACCCGGCCGACCCCGAGACGGCCGAGCTGATCGAGCGCACCGACCACGCGACCAAGGGGGCGGTGGTGCTGACCTTCGGCGGCGGGGTGAACGAGGTGCAGCGGGAGCTGATCGCCATGCTCGGCCTGAGCCTGCCGAGGCCGCCTCGATGAGCGCGGTACTCGGCGACGAGGAGCTGCACGAGCTGGCCGCCAAGCAGGCGGCGCTCGGCGAGGTGCGCGGCACGCCGGCCGACGACCCCGTCAACGTCCCCATGATCCGGCACTGGCTGACCGCCATGGGCGACACGAACCCCGTCTACCTCGACCGCGGCCTGGCCCCGCCCGCGATGGCGCAGGTGTGGACCATGCGCGGGCCGGGCGGCAGGGACCGCTCGCCGGTCGACGACCTGCTGGCCGCGCTCGACCGCGCCGGCTACACGGGCGTGGTGGCGACGAACTGCGAGCAGACCTACCACCGCTACGTACGGGTGGGCGAGCGGCTCACCCCCACCACCCGGCTGTCGGGGCTCGCCGGGCCGAAGCGCACGGCACTGGGCACCGGCTACTTCACCACCTGGAACGTCACCTGGTACACCGACGAGGACGAGCCGGTCGCCACGATGATGTTCCGCGTACTCAAGTTCCGCCCCCCGGACAGGGAACAGGCCGAGGAGCGCAAGCCGTACCCGCTGCGGCCGGCCGTGAACGAGGACACCGCGTTCTTCTGGGAGGGCGCGAAGCAGGGCGAGCTGCGCATTCAGGCGTGCGCCGACTGTGGGGAGCGGCGCCACCCGCCGGGCCCGCTCTGCCCGCGCTGCCGCTCCGCCAACCGGGGCCACACGGTGGCGAGCGGTGAGGGCGTGCTGTTCAGCTACGTCGTGCACCACCATCCGCCGGTGCCGGGACGGGAGACGCCGTTCGTGGTGGGGGTGGTGGAGCTGCCGGAGGGCGTACGGGTCGTGGGCGACGTCGTGGGCTGCCCGCCCGGGGACGTGGAGGTCGGGATGCGGTTACGGGTGCGGTTCGACGCGATGGACGCCGAGCTGGTGCTGCCGAGATGGGAGCCCGCATGATCGGGACGACGCTGCCCGAGCTGACGATCGAGCTCACGCCGACCATGGTGATCTCGACGGCGCTCGCCACGATGGACTTCACACCCGTCCACCACGACACGGCGCTGGCCCGCGCCCAGGGCTCGAAGGACATCTTCCTCAACATCCTGACCACGATGGGCCTGGTCGAGCGGTACGTCACCGACTGGGCGGGACCCGGAGCGGTGATCAAGGCCATCGACGTACGGCTCGGCGTGCCGGCGTACGCGGGGGACCGGCTGACCTTCAGCGGCACGGTCGTCGAGGGCGCGGACGGCGCGCCGGCCGTGCGGGTGCGCGGCCGGGTGAGCCTCGGCGACCACGCCACCGCGACCGTCACGTTCCTCCAGGGGGAGAGCCAGTGAACACCGCCATCGCGGGCATCGGCGCCACCGAGTTCAGCAAGCGGTCGGGACGTTCCGAGCTGCGCCTGGCCGCCGAGGCCGTGCTGGCGGCGCTGGACGACGCGGGCCTGTCGCCCTCCGACGTGGACGGCCTGGTCACCTTCACCCAGGACAGCAACCAGGAGATCGCCGTGGCCAGGGAGACCGGCATCGGCGAGCTGACCTTCTTCTCCCGCGTCGAGTACGGCGGTGGCGCGGCCTGCGGCACGGTCGCGCACGCGGCCATGGCGGTGGCGACGGGCATGGCGAGCACGGTGGTCTGCTACCGGGCCTTCAACGAGCGTTCAGGACGCCGGTTCGGGCAGCCCAACTCGGGGCTGAGCGGGCAGCCCACCTCGCAAGGGCTGGAGATGAGCTGGCACGTGCCGTACGGGCTGATGACGCCCGCCGCCTGGGTCGCCATGTTCGCCCGCCGCTACCAGCACGTGTACGGCGCCACCTCCGAGGACTTCGGCCGGGTGGCGGTGGCCATGCGCCGGCACGCCGCCACGAACCCGGCCGCCTGGTTCCACGGCCGGCCGATCACCTTGGAGGAGCACCAGGCGTCCCGGTGGATCGTGGAGCCGCTGCACCTGCTCGACTGCTGCCAGGAGAGCGACGGCGCGGTGGCCCTGGTCGTCACCTCGGCCGAGCGGGCCCGCGACCTGCGCAGGTCGCCCGTCCTGATCGCGGCCGCCGCGCAGGGGGCCGGGGCCGAGCAGATGATGATGACCAGCTACTACCGCGATGACATGACCGGGCTGCCCGAGATGTCCGTCGTCGGGCGCCAGTTGTGGGCGAAGTCGGGGCTGTCGCCGGCCGACGTCCAGACGGCCATCCTGTACGACCACTTCACCCCGTTCGTGCTGACCCAGCTGGAGGAGCTGGGCTTCTGCGGGCGCGGCGAGGCGGCGGGCTTCGTGCGGGACGAGGGCATCGAGCTGGACGGGCGGCTGCCGGTCAACCCGCATGGAGGGCAGCTCGGGGAGGCGTACATCCACGGCATGAACGGCATCGCCGAGGCCGTCCGCCAGATCAGGGGGACGGCCGCCAACCAGGTGCCGAACGTCGCCAACGTCCTCGTCACCGCCGGGACAGGGGTGCCGACGAGCGGGCTGATCCTGTCCGGCGGCTGACCGCCCCTGACCGTCCTGGGGCGGTCAGGGGTTGACGAAGACCGGCATGGAGAAGAAGACGATCATCGCGATCGCCACGCACAGCAGGAAGCCGACCACTTCCCACACCCAGTCGTAGTGGCGGTTCTTGCGGCGGCGCTGCTTCTGCGGGCGCGGGGTCACCTCGGGCCGGCGCTTGGTGACGGGACGGGCGCGTACGGGACGCGGCGCGATCAGCGACGCCTCCTGCCACCCCGCCTCCAGCCCGACCTCCCGCCCGGCCCGCTGCCCGGCCTCCCAGCCGGTCTCCCGCGCGGCCTGCCGCCCGCCCCGCCGCTCGGCCCCGCGAAGAGCGTCCTGCCCGAGTTCCCGCGCGGATTCCTGCCCGAGTTCCTGCGCGGATTCCTGCGCGGATTCCTGCGCGGTCCTGGTCTTCTGGCCGCTGCTCCACGGGGTCTCGCGGGCGGGCTGGGCCGAGGGCTCAGGGGTGGCGGGGCGCTCGGGCAGGCGGTAGACGGGCTCGCTCGCGGGCTTGCCCTTGGCCGGCCTGTCCGGGGCCTTGCCGCCGGTCGCGCGGTGGCCCGGCTTGCCCGTCCCGCCGGACTTCTGGGGCCGTTCGGACGGGCGGGAGCGCGGCTTGAACAGCGGCGCGGCGGGCTCGCGGAGCGGCTCGTCCGTCAGAGCCGCCCCTGAAGGCATCTCGGGCAGGCGGCGGAACTCCTCCGGCGTGGGCTGCGGCTCCAGCGACGGCTGGCGCCGGTCGCCCCGAGGCGGCGGGACCGGCCGGGCAGGACCCTTGTGGAGGAGGACGTCACCCGTCATGTACGGATCGGGCGCGTCCTTCGGCAGGATCACGTCACCCGTCGCGAACGGGTCGGCCGCGTGGGGCTCGGGCTCGGCCAGGTAGAACGGCCGCTCGACCGGCTGCCCGCCCGACGTACCGGACCAGGCGAGGACGTCGCCGGCGTCGCGCGGATCACGCGCGGACCCGCCGAGCGGACCTCGGCCGGCCCGCGGGTCCTTGAAGGCGCGGGTCGAGCCGAGCGGGTCGCGCAGCGGCACGCCGGGATCGAGCACGTCGCCCGGCGGCCTGAGCGGATCGCGCAGCTTCGGCATCGGCGCCGTGGTGGCGTCGTGCTCGGGCCGGTGCGATGTCGCGGGCGGCGTCAGCAGCTCGGCCGGGAAGATCACCGTGCTGGTGGCCGGGTCGGCGTCGGCCAGCGGCTGCGGCCAGACGGGCGGGCTCGGCCAGCGCGGCTTGGTGAACAGCGGGCCGGGCGCGGCGGGGCGCGAGCCGGCGAAGTGGATGCGCAGCGCACCTGGCGGCTGCGGCCACGGCAGGCGGCCCAGCACGTCGGGCAGCGGCGCGACCCGCAGGGCGCCGTACACGTCGGCGATCGGCTTGGGCAGCCGTGCCCCGGTGGAGGCGAGCGCGGTGCCCAATGCCTGCCTGAGCTGGTGTCCCGCTCCGACCGCCAGCTCTTCGGCGGTGTCGGGCGCGACGTCGAGCACCCAGGCCAGCTCGGCCTTGCTGAGCCCGCACACCGCGCACAGCACGAGCACCTCGCGCTGGTGCGGGCGCAGCTCGCGCAGGGAACGCTCGACGAGCGCGGTGGCCGGGTCGATGAGCGGGTCGACGGTGGGGGGAGAGTAGACGATGTCCCTGCGGTGGATCTCGCGGCGCGCGAACGCGTAGAGCGCGGCACGCGGCGGAGCGGTGGCCGGGACGCCGTTGAGCACGGACGCCAGGACGTCGGACGCCGCGCCGAGATCCCCGAGCTGGTCGGCGCAGTACGCGAACAGCCCGGCGGCGTGGCGGTCGTAGAGCTCTGCGATCAGTTCGGCGCGCTGGCGCTGATCGGTGAGCGGCTGAGACACGTGGCCGGTCCCTTGCTGGATGCGGACGCTGGGGGGTGAGAGGCGCGTCAGGAGGTTGTGAGCTGATGCGTCAGGATGCGTGAGGGTAATCATGCCAACTGGCGTGGTCCGGCGCACTACCAGATGCGGAATTGCCAGGAATATCCGGTCTTTACGCAGGTTTTCTGTGATGCGGCAAGTGAAGCGTTTCAGGAAAACCCGGGAGGACAGGCCGGTCAGAGTCACCGTAGTCTGTGGGTCCAGCAGATCATGCGGCGGTCGTGGCACGGGGGCTGCGGCGCTGCCTCCCGAAGCCCGAAGCGAGAGTTCGCGCGTGATCACATTCGAATCCGTCACCAAACGCTATGCCGATGGCACGGTAGCCGTCGATCACCTCGACCTAGAGGCGCCCACGGGCGAGATCACCGTGCTCGTCGGCCCGTCTGGCTGCGGAAAGACGACGTCCCTGCGCATGATCAACCGGATGATCGACGCCTCGGAGGGCCGCATCCTCCTCGACGGCGTCCCGGTGCAGGGCATCGACCCGCCGACGCTGCGGCGCGGCATCGGCTACGTCATCCAGCAGGCCGGTCTCTTCCCCCACCGCAAGATCGTGGACAACGTCGCGACCGTCCCCTACCTGCTCGGCTGGGACCGCAAGAAGGCCCGCTCCCGGGCCATGGAACTGCTCGAACGCGTCGGGCTCGACCCCGCGCTGAGCCAGCGCTACCCGTTCCAGCTCTCCGGCGGGCAGCAGCAGCGCGTGGGCGTGGCGCGGGCGCTGGCCGCCGACCCGCCGGTGCTGCTCATGGACGAGCCGTTCAGCGCGGTCGACCCCATCGTCCGTACGAGCCTGCAGGACGAGCTGCTGCGGCTGCAGAGCGAGCTGAACAAGACGATCGTGTTCGTCACCCACGACATCGACGAGGCCATCAAGCTCGGCGACCGGGTGGCGGTGCTGCGGGTGGGCGGCAAGCTGGCCCAGCTCGCCGACCCCAAGACGCTGCTCGCCGCGCCGGCCGACGACTTCGTCCAGGAGTTCCTCGGCCACGACAGGGGCATCAGGCGGCTGCAGTTCGTCTCCACCGAAGGGCTGCGGCTGCGTACGGACCTGACCGTGCCCGAAGACTCGACGGCGGCGTCACCCGAGCCCTGGCTGCTGGTCGTGACCGGCGACGGCTCGCCGGTGGGCTGGCGCACCGGCGAGCCGGGCGGCGAGCTGGAGCCGTTCGGCACCTTCCGGCACGGCCACGACAGCATGCGCACCGCGCTCGACGCCGCGCTGCTGTCGCCGTCCGGCTACGCGGTGGCGCTCGACGCCGACGGCAAGGTGGCCGGCGTGGCCACCCGGCAGGCGCTCGACGAGGCGCTGGCGGAGGCCGCAGATGGGTGACGGTCCTCCCTCCCTGTGGGAGTGGATCGGGCGCAACTGGGACACCGGCCGGGTCGACAGCATCAGCAACCTGCTCACCGACCACCTCGTGATGTCGTTCATGCCGATCCTGCTCGCGCTGGTCGTGGCGCTGCCGCTGGGCCTGGCCTGCGCGCGCTGGCGCTGGCTCTACCAGCCCACCTCCGGGCTGATGAACGTCGTCTACGCGCTGCCTTCGCTGCCGGTCTTCATGCTGCTGATCTCGGTGACCGGGCTGTCGCAGACCACGGTGATCATCCCGCTGGCCTTCTACGGCACGGCGGTGCTCATCCCCGCCGTGGTCGACGGCCTCGACTCGGTGCCCGACCACGTCCGCCAGTCGGCCGTGGCCATGGGCTTCACGCCGCTGCGCCGGCTGCTGGCGGTCGAGCTGCCCATCGCGGTGCCCGTGGTGCTGGCCGGCCTGCGGGTGGTCGCGGTCTCCAGCATCAGCCTGGTCAGCGTGGGCGCGCTCATCGGGCAGGGCGGGCTCGGGGGCCTGTTCACCCGGGCCTACCAGAACCCGTTCATGCCGCCGGTCATCACCGGCATCGTGCTCATCGTCGCGCTGGCGCTGGTCGCCGACGGCCTGCTGGTCCTCGCCCAGCGACTGCTGACCCCCTGGGTGCGCGCACGGAAGGGGACCGCGTCGTGACCTGGCTGACCTCCTTCTTCGGCTGGCTCGGCGACTTCTTCGGCGACCCGGCCAACTGGTCGGGCACCGGCGGCATCCCCGCCCGCCTGCTCGAACACCTGGAGTTCTCGGCGCTCGCGCTGCTGCTCGCGGCGGTGATCGCGGTGCCGCTCGGCCTGCTGATCGGCCACACCGGGCGGGGCGAGGTGCTCGTCGTCGTCACCGCGAACCTGGCCAGGGCGCTGCCCACGCTGGGGCTGCTGGTGATGTTCGTGCTGCTGCTGGGCACCGCCTCCATCTGGCCGGTGATCATCCCGCTGGTCCTGCTGTCGGTGCCGCCGATCCTGGTCAACACCTTCGAGGGGATCAAGGGGGTCGATCCCGAGCTGCGCGACGCCGCGTACGGGATGGGGCTGCGCGGCGGGCAGGTGCTCGGGCGGGTGCTGGTGCCGGTGGCGCTGCCGCTGATCCTGCTGGGCTGCCGGTTGTCGGCCATCCAGGTCGTGGCCACCACGACGGTCGCGGCGTACACCGGGCTCGGGGGACTCGGCCGTTATGTCATCGACGGTTTCGCGACCAAGGATTACGCGAGCGTCGTCGGTGGTTCCGTACTGATTGTGCTGTTCGCGCTCGTTGTGCAGGTGCTGTTCGCTCTCGCCCAGAGAGTGGCGGTCTCTCCGGGGGTGAGCCGGCGCCTGAAGGTTCGCTAGGTTTTGCTGTATAACCTCCCGCTAAGAAGGGAAAAGTCATGAGACGCACGTACGGCATCGCGGGGGTGCTCCTGTCGGCGATGCTCGCGCTGACCGCCTGCGGTGGGGGTGGCTCCACCGGGGGCAACCCGCTCGACACGACGAGCGCGGCCCCCTCCGGCTCGGCTTCCGGCGGGGGAGGCAAGGCGATCGTCGGCTCCTTCGACTTCGACGAGAGCGTGCTGCTCGCCTCCATCTACGCCCAGGCGCTTGAGGCCAAGGGCGTGCAGGTGGAGGAGAAGCCGCGCATCGGCAGCCGCGAGGTCGTCTACGACCAGGTCAAGAGCGGCGGCCTGACGATCGTCCCCGAGTACAACGGCAACCTGCTCGCCTTCGTCGACATCAAGGACACCTCGGTGACCACCGACGAGGTGAACGCGGCGCTCAAGCAGAAGCTGCCGGCCGAGCTCGAAGTGCTCGACTCCTCGCCCGCCGAGGACAAGGACAGCCTCTCGGTCACCAAGGACACCCAGGCCAAGCAGTCGCTCACCACCATCGAAGACCTCGCCAAGGTCTCGAAGGACATGGTGCTGGGGGCTCCGCCCGAGTTCAAGAAGCGCTGGGAGTCGCGCTTCAAGGAGGTCTACGGGCTGGAGTTCAAGGAGTGGAAGCCGACCGGCCCCACCACGGCCGACGCGCTCAAGGACGGCTCCATCCAGGTCGGCAACGTCTTCACCACCGACCCCAAGATGACGACGAACGACCTGGTGCCGCTCGAGGACACCAAGAACATCTTCGCCGCCCAGAACGTGACCCCGCTGCTGCACAAGGCGTCCGCCGACGACACGATCAAGACCACCCTGAACGGCATCTCGGCCAAGCTGACCACCGACTCGCTGCTGCAGATGATGCAGAAGATCTCGGTCAACAAGGACGAGCCCGCTACGGTGGCCAAGGAATGGCTGACCGGCAACGGCCTCGCCTGAGCGCCGTCACTCACGTCAGGGGCCTCCGCACGCGCGGAGGCCCGGCCAGTTGCTCGCCGGGGCGGGCGGCGCGGTGAGCGAGCTGTTCACGGAGGCGATGGCGCAGCTCGCGGCCGGCGTGGCGGTGGTGACCGCGCGCGACGGGCGCGACGACATCGGCACGACCGTGTCGGCGCTGATGTCGGTCTCGCTGGAGCCGCCGCTGGTGCTGGTGAGCCTGGCCAGCCGCGGCTACCTCAACGAGGTGCTGCTGCGGCAGGACCGCTGGGCCGCCTCGCTGCTGTCGTCCGGGCAGGCGGCCGTCGCCAGCCGCTTCGCCACCGCGGGCCGGCCGAGCGCCCGCCTGCTCGTCGCCGGCACCCCGCACCACCGGGGACCGCACACCGAGGCGCTGGTCGTCGAGGGCGGGGTGGCCGCCGTCGAGGCCGAGACCACCAAGGTCGTCGCGGCCGGCGACCACACGATCTTCATCGCCGCCGTCCTCGCCGTCGACTACGTCGACGCCGCCAAGCAGCCGCTGGTACGCCTGCGCGGCCGCTACCGCTCCACCGGCTGAGAGCCTGCCTTGAGGGACCGCATCAGCTGATCCGGTACCACGAGGGCAGGAGGAGCGGGCCGCCGGCGGGCAGGCCCAGCTCGGCCGAGAGGCGCGCGAGCGGCCCCCACGCGTCGAGCCGGATCCTGGCCAGGGCCGCCGACTTGTCCTCGCTGGACTCGGGCCCGCGCAGCCGTTCGAGCGGGTTGAGCCGGGGATAGGTGCGTACGGGAGCGTCGTCGGCCAGCCCCGTGCGCTTCCTGGCCAGCGCCAGCGCGTCCTCGAGGCCGCCCAGCTCGTCCACCAGCCCGTTGGCGTGCGCGTCGGCGCCCGTCCAGACGCGGCCCTTGGCCAGCTCGTGCGCCCGCTCGGGGCTGAGGTCGCGGCTGCGCGCCACCTTGCCCACGAAGTCGTCGTAGATGCGGTCGAGCCAGGCGTTCACCCGCTCCCACTGCTCGGGCGAGAAGCCGCGCGAGGAGGAGAACATCCCGGCGTTGGCCCCCTCGGCCAGCAGCTCGGAGTTGACCCCGATCTTCTCCAGCAGCTCGGCCAGCACCGCCTTGCCGCCGTAGACGCCGATCGAGCCGGTCAGCGTGCCCGGCTGCGCCACGATCACGTCGGCGGCCATCGACACGAAGTAGCCGCCCGAGGCCGCCACGTCGCCCATCGACACGATCACCGGCTTGACCTTGCTCGTCAGCGTGACCTCGCGCCAGACGGTGTCGCTGGCCACGTAGGAGCCGCCGGGGCTGTCGACCCGGAACACCACGGCCTTGACGTGCTCGTCCCGCCGGGCGGCGCGCAGCGAGGCGCTGATCGTGTCGGAGCCCATCGCGCCGCCGCCGCCGAGCGGGCTGCGTCCGCTGCGGCCGCTCTTGATCATGCCGGTGCCGTGGACGAGCGCGATGCCGTCGGCCATGGGCTGGGGCAGCTTGCGTACGGAGGCGCCCTTGGCGTAGCGGGAGACGTACAGGAGGTGGGCGTCCTCGCCGGCGGCGCGCTTGAGCTCGTCGTAGACCTCGTCGCGGTAGGCCAGCCCGTCGACCAGCCCCGCCTCCTTCGCCTCGGCGGAGGTGAACGGCCCGCGGTCGATCAGCTCGCGCACCTTGCCGGGGTCGAGCCGGCGGCCGTCGGCGATGCCCGCGACGACCGTCTCGGTCACCGACTCCAGGATGCGGGCCGCCGACTCGCGGTGGGCCTCGGTCATGTGGTCCTGGGTGAAGGTGTTGACCGCCGTCTTGTACTCGTGCCGCTGGCCGGCCTCGTAGCCGATGCCGAGCTTGGTCAGCGCGCCCTTGACGAACCGCTGCTCCATGGCGAGGCCGGTCAGCCCGACGTCGCCGCTCGGCTGCAGGTAGAGGCGCTCGAACGCGGTGGCGAGGTAGTAGGGGACGGTGCCGCCGCCGAACTCGCCGAACGTCTCCGCGTACGCGACCGTCAGCTTGCCCGACGCCCGGAACCTGATCACCGCCTGGCGCAGCTCCTGCACCATGGCGAGGCCCAGCGGGTTGCCGCCGACCTTCACGACCAGCGCCCTGACCTTCGGATCCTGGCGGGCCCGCTTGAGCCCGGACAGGATGTCGGCCAGGCGCGGCTTGCGCATCGACAGCACCGCGGCGAGCGGATCGGACGGCGGGCCCTCGGTGAGGCCCTCGGTCAGATCGAGCTCCAGCACCAGCGGGGCCGTACGCCGCTGGCGGAGCTTGCCGACGGTTTCGAAGATCGCCTTGCCTGCGTCCATAGAAGCCACCCTAAGCGACACAATTCGAAATGCGGCCTTGCCGGACGAGGGGTTCCCCGGCTCACATCGTGAGGACGACCTTGCCGGTCGCGTGCCCCTCCTCCTGGTAGCGCATCGCGGGCCGCAGCTCGTCGAACGCGTACGTGCTGTCGATCACCGGCCGCACCTTGCCGTCCTCCATGAGCCCGGCCAGCTCGTCCAGGTTGCGGCGGATGTCGGGGCAGCCGACGACGTTCGCCACGACGGCCCGCTGCGAGACCAAGGCCGACGCCGCGATCGTCCCGATGAGCTGCCCCATCGGCTGCACCCACCGCCCCGGCGAGCCGCCGATGAGCACGCACACGCCCTTGGGCCGCAGCACCCGCCGGCACTCGCGGAACTTCCTGTTGCCCGCGATGAAGAGCAGGGAGTCGTACGGCCGGCCGCCCCTGGTGAAGTCCTCCTTGGCGTAGTCGATCACCTCGTCGGCGCCGAGCGTGCGCATCAGGTCCGCGTTCCTGCCGCCGCACACGGCCGTGACGTGCGCCCCGTACGCCTTGGCGAGCTGCACCGCGAACGTGCCCACCCCGCCCGACGCGCCGTTCACCAGCATCCGGTGCCCTGGCCTGACCTTGGCGTGGTCGCGGATCGCGAGCAGTGCCGTCATGGCGGCCAGCGGCACGGCCGCCGCCTCCGCGAACGACAGGTGGTGCGGCTTGCGCGCGACCTTGTCCGCGGAGATGGTGACGTACTCGGCGAACCCGCCGCCTTCGGGCATCGACCACACCTCGTCGCCCGGCGCGAACTCCGTCACCCCCTCGCCGGCCGCGACCACGACGCCGGAGACGTCCGCGCCCAGGACGCTGAGATGCGGCCGGCGCAGGCCGAGCGGGCCCACCAGGCGGGCCATCAGCGGCTCGCCGCGCATCAGGTGCCAGTCCCAGGGCTGGACGGACGCGGCCTTGACCTGGACCAGGACCTCGCCCGGGCCGGGGGCTGGGCGGTCGAGGTCGGTGAGATCGAGCACGTCGGGGGAGCCGTACCGGCGGAGGACCCAGGCCTTCATCGCGCATCTCCTTCTGCTGGTTCGCTGCGCTGACGGCCTCAGTGTGAGCGCGGGAGCAGGGGCGGCGTAACGGCCGTAAGCGGGACCGTCCGGCAGCCGAAAGTACGACGTGCGAGCCCGCCGGACGGCCCCAGGGAACGGACCCCTGGACCGATGCCCCGGTGTGGTCCGCGCGGTCACCATCGCAGCATGAGAACTCCAGGTGGATGGGCGGTGCCCGCCGGGCTGATCGCGTTGGGGCTCGTGCCCGTGGTGGCCGGGGTGCTGCGGGTGGGCGACCTGCCGGGGGAGGCGGCGCACGGGGTGCCGCTCGCGCTGCACGTCACGGCCTCGCCGCTCTACACCGTGCTCGGCGCCTTCCAGTTCGCGTCGGGGTTCCGCCGGCGCAGGCGCGGGTGGCATCGGGCGGCCGGGCGGGTGCTGGTCGTGGCGGGGCTCGTGGCAGCGCTGTCGGCGGTGTGGATGACGCTGTTCGCGCCGCTCCCGCCGCGCGACGCGGGCCTGCTCACCGCGTTCCGGCTGGTGTTCGGGACGCTCATGGCGGTCGCGCTCGTCCGCGGCTTCGCCGCCGTCCGGCGCAGGGACGTCCGCCGGCACCGCGCCTGGATGACCCGCGCGTACGCGATCGGCCTCGGCGCCGGCACGCAGGCGTTCACCCTGGGGATCTGGGAGGCGGCGGCGGGCCCGCCGGACGCCTTCGCCCGCGCCCTGCTCCAGGCCGCCGGCTGGGTGATCAACCTGGCCGTCGCCGAGTGGGGGATCCGCAGGTCAGCGCCGCACCCGGCGGGTCTCGTACGCCCACATGGCGATCTCCACCCGGTTGCGGAGCCCGAGCTTGGTCATCAGGCTGGCGACGTGACTCTTGACCGTGCTGAGTGAGATGTGCAGCTCGTCGGCGATCTCGCTGTTCGTCCGCCCGCGTGCCACGGTGAGCAGGATCTCCTCCTCCCGCTCGGTCAGCGGCTCGACCGGCTGCGCGAGCGGCTGGGCGGGCCCCGTGCCGGCGAACGCGGACAGCAGCCTCGCCGTGACGTTCGGGGCGATGAGCGCGTCGCCGGCCGCGGCCGCGCGTACGGCCTGGGCCAGCAGGTCGGGCCCGGCGTCCTTGAGCAGGAATCCGCGGGCGCCGGCCCTGAGCGCCGCGTAGACGTACTCGTCCAGGTCGAACGTCGTGATGACGACCACCGCGAGGGGGTCGGCCACGTCGGGCCCGGCCAGCCGCGCCGTCGCCTCGATGCCGTCGCAGCTCGGCATGCGGATGTCGAACAGGCACACCTCCGGCCGCAGCCGCCTGGCCAGCTCGACCGCCCGCGCGCCGTCCCCGGCCTCGGCGATCACCTCGATGCCGGGCTGCGCGTCGAGGATCATCCGCAGCCCCGTACGCGCGATCTCCTGGTCGTCCGCGACGATCACCCGAATGGGCTCGCTCACGCCTGTCCTCCCGCCCACCGCTCCGTCCGGCTCGCGGCCGGTCGCCTGCCGAGCTCCGCCTGAGGTCCTGAGCGCGGCAGCACGGCGGTGACCGTCCAGCCGCGGCCCGGGTTGGGTCCCGCCTCGCAGGTGCCGCCCAGCAGGTCGGCGCGCTCCGCCATGCCGAGCAGGCCGTACCCGGACGAGATCACGGGACGGCCGGCGGTGCTGTCGCCGTCGTCGCTGACCTTCACCCGCACCGACGTGTCGTCCACCGTCACCCGCACGTCGATCCTGGTGGCGTGCCTGGCGTGGCGGCGGGCGTTCGTGACGGACTCCTGGGCGATCCGGTAGACCGCCGCGCCCACCGACGGCGGCACGCCGCCGAGGTCGCCGTCGATCTCCAGCACCACGACGGGCCCGGTGCCGGACGGCCGTCCCGCGAGCTGTTCGAGGTCGGCGAGGCGCGCGTTGGGCGTCCGCTCGGCGACCTGGTCCCTGCGCAGCACCCGCACCATGGCGCGCATCTCGGCGAGCGTGCGCGACGCCTCGGCCTCGATCACCCGCAGCGCGTCAACGGCCGCTCCCGGATCAGTGGTGGCGGTCGCGATGCCCGCCTGCGCCCTGATCGCCATCGCCGAGACGTGGTGGGCCACGGTGTCGTGCAGGTCGCGGGCCAGTTGCTCGCGTTCGAGCAGCTTGACCTGGTCGAGCTCGCGCATCCTGGCCCGGGTGAGGAAGCGGAAGGTCGCGCCCAGCGCGAACACCGCGAACACGGCGCTGAACGCCCCGAGCACGTCGCCCGGCGCGATGACCCCGGAGACGGTGGCGGTGAGCACCGCGAGCACCATCAGCCCGAGCGCGGCCAGGGCCTCACGCCCGCTGCCCCAGCGGGCGGGCGCGTGGAGCAGGAGCAGCACGTACGCCGACGCGGTCAGCTCCGACAGGTCGGCCCCGGTGGTGAGCTGGATCAGGCCCGTCAGCACGATGGGCACGGCCAGGGCGAGCAGCGGATGGGTGCGCCGCATCAGCAGGGTGGGCAGCAGCGCCAGCGCGAAGATCATGGACAGCGGGCGGTGCTGCAGGTCGTCCCTGAGCAGGCCCTCCAGCACGATGGCCGGCACGAGCAGGCCCACCAGCACCCAGTCGTGCCACACCCGGCACGGGGGATCGGGCGGGCGGGGCTCGCTCCAGATGGAGCGTAAGAAGCCGGGCACGTGCACATCGTACGTTCCCGCGCGCCGCCGGGGGGTCTCAGCCCCCGGCGGCGAGGTGACGGCGCCGGTCGTCGCCGGCGCGCTTGAGCGCCTGGGGCAGCTGCTCCGGGCTCAGAGCCGGGGGTCCATGCTGGCCTGGGCCGTGGTGGTGGCGCGTTCCAGGTCGATCCTGGAGGTGACCACCGGCGTGCCGGAGGCGTCGAACTGGATCGCCGTCCCGGTGTCCCGCAGCCGCTGCAGGCTCTGCGCGACCGTGAAGTCCGGGTTGGCCTGCCGCAGCAGCGCGAACGCCCCCGCGACGTGCGGCGCGGCCATCGAGGTGCCGCTCTTGTCCCCGTACGCGTCGTCCGGCACCGCCGAGTTGATGGTCACGCCCGGCGCGAACAGGTCCAGCAGCGGCCCCCTGTTCGTGAACGAGGCCAGCCGGTCACCGTCGTCGGTCGCCCCCACGGCGATGGCCGTGGAGATGCAGGCCGGCGAGGCCACCGCGTTGGCGAACCCGCTGTTGCCCGCCGCGACCACGGGCGCCACGCCCAGGTTCACCAGCGCGTCGAACTCCGGCTTGACGGCCGCGGCGGTCGGGTCGCCGTCGCACGCCTCCGAGTACGGCGTCCCGCCGCCCAGGCTCATGTTCACCGCGGCGACGTTGTGCCTCCTGACCACCCGCGAGACGTACTCGAGCGCCAGCTTCTGGTCGGAGGTGTAGCTGAGGAAGCAGGGTGCGGTGCTGCCCCGCAGCGCGCAGGTCAGGGCGTTGTCCACCCGGCTGAACACCTGGATGGGCAGCAGCCGGGCCTCGGGGGCGACGCCGTTGGCGGGCGCGCCGTCGGTCATCTTGCCCGCCGCGATGCCCGCCACGTGGCTGCCGTGGGAGCACGCGTTCTGCGCGTTGACCAGGCACTGCGCGGTCTCGGCGTCGGCCGCGCCAGGCCCGGTCTGGCTGGGCTGGTTGTTGGGGCAGAGCGAGACCGTGCCGTCGGTGGCGCTGGCGGAGGAGAAGCAGGCTTCGTCCACGATGCGCCCGGTGAAGAATGGATGGTCCCGGTCGATCCCGGTGTCGAGCACGGCGATGGTGGTGCCGGTGCCGTTCCAGCCCGCCGCGTTCGCCCGGTTCGAGCGGATCAGGGCGGTGCTGACGTCGAGAAAGGGCATGCTCAGCTCGTCCTTGTAGACCGAGTGCACGCGATCGTCCTGCTTGAGCTTGTCGAGCGTGCGCCGGTCCACCTCGGCGACGAAGAAGTGCGGCGAGCCCGTCCCCTCGACGATGCGGCTGCCGTCGGACGCCTGCTCCAGGTCGGCGGCCACCGCCTGCACGCTCTGACCTGGTTTGAGCTGGATGATGGAGCGGACCCGGCTCTTCGCCTGCACCTCCGAGGCCAGTGCCGGGCTGATGATGGGATCGCCCGTGTCGGCGGCGTCGGCGTGGAATGCGGGGGCCGCGTACAGCACGGCTGATGTCAGGGCCAGCGTCGCCGCGCCGGCCAGCAGAGACCGTAGCCTCACTTGTTCCTCCCGGAGGCTGGAGCCGTGAAGCGCCTCCGGCTCCCGGCTGATTACAGCCGCTACCTCCCCGCCTGTGACAACTGTGATGTCAGTGGCCTATGTGAGGCAGAGAAACGATGAAGGGTTCTTTACGGGGAATCGGGAGAAGAGAAGAAGGCCGGTCCACATTCGACCGGCCTTCTCGCTACATGTGGCTATTTGACGGTTTTGAGGATGTTCGTGGTGGCTTTCTTCAGCGCCTTAGCGGACGGCTTGCTCGACAGGCGCACCTTCTCCGCCGCCGTCAGCGCCTTGGTGCCGTTCGTGCCGTGCGCCCAGTTGAGCCAGGCCGTCAGCAGCGCGCCGTCCAGCTTCGCCTTGCCGCTGCTCGTCCCCTTGATCACCCGGTACGCCTTGCCCAGCGACGACGCCTTGGTCAGCTCGGGGAACACCTTGCTCGACTTCGCGATCAGCTTCAGGTAGCAGGTCAGCGTCTCGTCGGACAGCTTGCCGCTGCTGCGGTGCAGCTCCACGGCCCACTTCTTGGCGCTGAGCTTCTTGGCCCCGTTGTGGGCCGCGGTGCCCCGCGTGCACACGGCCGCCGCCGGCGCCGCGGGCGTCGCCGTCTGCGTCACGGTCACCGTGACCGTCACCGTCGGCAGTGGTACGGGACTGGGCGGCGTCGAGGGCTGGTCACCCGGCTCCTCCGGCTGCGGCGTGGGGCCGCTGCTGTCGGTCGGGTTCGGCTCCAGCTCGCCGGGCGGAGGCTCGGGCGCCGGGCTCTGCGAGACGGGCGGCTGCGTGGTGGCCCCCGTGATGGCCGCCGCCAGGTCCAGGCGCGGCGTGCTGACCTGGGCGCCGGCGGCCTCGTACACGTACGGGCGGCCGGTGGTCTTCAGCTTCTCGATCAGCTCGGTCATCGGCGTGCCGGGGTTGGCCTCGCGCATCAGCGCCAGCGCGCCCGCCACGTGCGGGGTGGACATCGAGGTGCCGCTGTAGGCGGTCGTCGCGTCGTCCGGCACCGCCGAGGTGATGTCCACGCCCGGCGCGAACAGGTCGAGCAGCGGCCCCCGGTTCGAGAAGTCGGCGATGCGGTCCTCGTTGTCGTTCGCGCCGACCGCCACCGCCGTCGAGACGCAGGCCGGGTGTGCCACGCCCTCGTAGTACTCGTTGCCCGCCGCCACCACGGTCGCGATGTTCTTGGCCAGCAGGGCGTCGATCGTCTCCTTGAAGACGGCGCCCTCCGGCTCGGTGTCGCAGCTCGTGTCGTACAGCCAGCCGCCCAGGCTCAGGTTCACCGCGGCGATGGGCCTGGCGACGTTCAGATCCCGTACGTACTCAAGAGCCCGGCGCAGCGACGACTCGTACGCCATGAGGCAGGCCGCCTCGCCGCACAGGTCCTCGTCGTTGATCCGGCTGAACACCTGCACCGCCACGATGCCCGCGCCCGGTGCGACGCCGCCGGTGCCGGCCGCGATGCCCGCGACGTGCGAGCCGTGGTCGCACATGTTCACCGAGCCCAGCAGGCACTTCGGCGTGGTCGCCGAGGCCGCGTCGCCGTCGAGCTGCTCCGTCGCGCCACTCGGGCAGAGCGACTCGACGCCCGCGTCCTCGGTCGCCGAGAAGCACGCCTGCGCCAGGATCCGGCCCTGGAACCAGGGGTGGTCCACGTCGATGCCGGTGTCGATGACCGCCACGGCCTGGTTCGCGCCGGTGTTGCTGCCCTGGTGCACCTGGTCGGCGCCGATCAGCGAGAGGTTCGGGGTGACCTCGGCCGGGCTGTAGAGGCGGTCGCGGTGGATGGAGGAGACTCGCGGGTCCGCGGCCAGCTTGGCCAGCTCCGCGGCGGTGCCCTCGACCACCATGAACGACTGGTCCTGCGGCTGGAGCAGCACGTCCACGCTCTCGGCTGCGGCCTGCGTGGCCACGGGGGCGTGCTGGGCCGGGTCGGTCAGCTCGACGATGGCCCGCTCGGTGCCGCCGTCGACGCCTAAGCCCTCCTCGACCTTCTCCTCAGGAGTCCTGGGCGTCTCCTGCGGCGGCGCAGGCGTCTCCTCAGGGGCCGGCTGCTGCTCCGGGGGCGGCTGGGTGGCCGGCGGGGTGCCGGGCGGGGTGACCGGCTGGGTGACGCCCGGGGTGGGCGCCGGCGTCGGATCGGCGTACGCCGGGCCCGCGAGCGGCAGCAGGGCCAGCGCGATCGAGGTCACGAACAAGGGGCGGAATCGCACGCGTCCTCCGAGAGGGGATGATCTCGGAGTTTAGGGTGAATTTCCGGGCAGGCACAGGCCCCCGCCCCGCTTTCTCACCGAACTTTCAGCAGCTGCCCCTCAATCGTCCAGCCGACTGCCCGGGTGCGTGAGCCAGACCGCGCCGAGCGGCGGCACCCGCAGCGTCGTCGAGTACGGCAGCCCGTGCCACGGCTCGTCCCCGGCCTCGACCAGCCCCATGTTGCCCACGCCGCTGCCCCAGTAGTCGTAGGCGTCGGTGTTGACCATCTCCGTCCACTGCCCCGCGTACGGGAGCCCCAGCCGGTAGTTCTCGTGCGGCCCGCCACTGAAGTTGACCACGCACGCCACCGCCGACCCGTCGTTCGCATAGCGGACGAACGAGAACGTGTTGCCCAAGGCGTCGTCGGCGTCGATCCACCGGAACCCCTCCGGCCTGGAGTCCTGCTCCCACAGCGCGGGGGTCTCGCGGTAGATCCTGTTGAGGTCGCGGACCAGCCGCTGCACGCCCTGGTGCCCGTCGAACTCCAGCACCCACCAGTCGAGCCCGCGGCTCTCCGACCACTCCGAGCCCTGACCGAACTCGCCGCCCATGAACAGCAGCTGCTTGCCCGGATGCGCCCACATGAACGCCAGCAGCGCCCGCAGCTGCGCGAACCGCTGCCACTCGTCGCCGGGCATCTTCCCCAGCAGGGAGCCCTTGCCGTGCACGACCTCGTCGTGGGAGAGCGGCAGCACGTAGTTCTCGGAGTAGGCGTACAGCAGCGAGAACGTCATCTTGTGGTGGTGGTACTGGCGGAAGATCGGCTCGTGGCGCAGGTATTCGAGCGTGTCGTGCATCCAGCCCATGTTCCACTTGAAGCCGAAGCCCAGCCCGCCCAGGTGCACCGGCCGCGAAACCCCCGGCCAGGCCGTCGACTCCTCCGCCACGGTGGAGATGCCGGGCGCCTCGCGGTAGCAGACCGCGTTCATCTCCTTGAGGAACTCGACCGCGTCTAGGTTCTCCCTGCCGCCGTAGACGTTCGGCGTCCACTCGCCCTCGCGGCGCGAGTAGTCGAGGTAGAGCATCGAGGCCACCGCGTCCACCCGCAGGCCGTCGATGTGGAACTCCTTCAGCCAGAACAGCGCGTTGGCCACCAGGAAGTTGCGCACCTCCCTGCGGCCGAAGTCGAAGACGTACGTGCCCCAGTCGGGGTGCTCGCCCCTGGCCGGGTCGGCGTGCTCGTACAGCGGGGTGCCGTCGAAGCGGGCCAGCGCCCAGTCGTCCATCGGGAAGTGCGCGGGCACCCAGTCGAGCAGCACGCCGATGCCGCGCTGGTGCATGCGGTCCACGAAGTGGCGGAACTCGTCGGGCGTGCCGAACCTGGCCGTCGGAGCGTAGTAGGAGGTCACCTGGTAGCCCCACGAGCCGCCGAACGGGTGCTCGGCCACCGGCAGCAGCTCCACGTGGGTGAAGCCCAGGTCGGCGGCGTACTCGGAGAGCTGGTCGGCCAGCTCCACGTACGACAGTCCGGGCCGCCACGACCCCAGGTGCACCTCGTAGATGCTCATCGGCCCCGTCTGCGGCTGCTGCTCGCGCCGCTCGACCATCCAGGCGTCGTCCTGCCAGCTGTAGTCGGACTTGTCGATCACCGAGGCGGTCATCGGCGGCACCTCGGTGCGCCGCGCCATCGGGTCGGCCTTGTCCCGCCACACGCCGTCGGCGCCCAGGATCTGGTACTTGTACCGCTGCCCGGCCCCGAGCCCCGGCACGAACAGCTCCCAGACCCCTGAACGGCCGAGCGAGCGCATGGGGTAGGCGGTGCCGTCCCAGTGGTTGAAGTCGCCGACCACCCTGATGCCGCGCGCGTTGGGCGCCCAGACGGCGAACGCGGTGCCCTCGACGTCCTCGTGCTCCATCACGCGGGCGCCGAGCGCCTCCCACAGCCGCTCGTGCCGTCCTTCGCCGATGAGGTGCAGGTCCACCTCGCCGAGCGTCGGCCAGTGCCGGTAGGGGTCGAGCATCTCGATCGGCTCGCAGCCCTGATACTTCACGCTCAACGTGTACGCGGGCACTTTGTCCAGCCCCGGCACGGTGACCTCGAACACGCCGTGGGCCTGGTGTTTCATGTCGTGGGCAGAGCCGTCCTCGAACACCACGCGCACCCGCTCGGCGAGTGGACGCAGCGCACGGAACACCACCCCGCCGCTGACGGGGTGCGCTCCGAGCACGGAGTGCGGGTCGTGGTGCGCGCCGCCCGCGAGGCGGTCGAGCTCTGTCCTCATCGGCATGCTCCCAACACTGCCCTATGATGACCGTTCCTCCCAGGCACTGCCCGCTTTCACCCTGACAATCACTGCAAGTGCGAAAAACAGGGGTTGTTCTTGGGTTTAGACAAAAGGTGCATCAGGGACGCTTTCCGGCGTTGCTCGCTTAACGGTGTCTTCCAGGGGGAGAGCGGCGCCCGCCGCCAGGGCGGTCGCGAACGCCTCCCGCCCCAGCGCCGTACGGACGGCCGCCGTGATCCGGTCCACGTCACCGCGCTCGCCCTTCGGCAGCGGCGCGCCCACCGACTCCCTGAGCGCGGCGGCCCGGCCGAGCAGCCGCGCCGCCTCCTCAGGACGGCCGCCGAGTGCCCGCGCGCCCGCCAGCCCCTCCAGTGCGAGCGCCGCCGCCCTCGGGTCGCCGACCTTGCGGGCCATCGCCAGGCCCTGGAGCTGCAGGTCGAGGGCGGCCGCCGGATCGCCGCGCTGCTCGGCCACGAAACCCAGCTCGGCCAGGATCAGCGCCGCCCCAGGATCACCCGCCACGTCCGCGACCCAGCCCAGCCAGGCACGCAACCGCCGCTCCGCCTCGTCCAGCCGGCCCTGCCTGCGCGCGCTCAACGCCAGCCCCAGCTCGGCGAACTCCTCGGCGGGCCGGTTCGACTGCGCCACCGCCAGCCGCCTGGCCCGCTCGTGGTGGTCGTCCGCCCGCGCGTGGTCGCCGGTCAGCAGCGCGACCCGGCCCAGCCTGGACAGCGCGTCCGGCACCGTGCTCCACAGGCCCAGCTCCTCCGCCAGCCCCAGCACCTCGGTACGCAGCGCCGCCGCCCGCTCGTAGTCGCCGGTGATCTCGGCCAGCGTCCCCAGGTTCTCCGCCGCCCGCAGCTCACCCCACCGGTCCCCGGCCGCCCTGAACATCGCCAGCCCGCGCTCGGCGTGATCACGTGCGGTGCCGAGCTCGCCCAGCAGGCCGGCGTGCCGCCCGAGCACCGTCAGCGCGGCAGCGGTGCCCCACTCGTCGCCCAGCTCGCCGAACTCCGCCAGCGCCGCCCGCATGAGGCCCACGCTCGCCGACAGATCGTCGTACCCGTACAGGGCGTGCCCGACGAACCACCGCACCCGCGCCCGCCGCCCCCGATCGGCGATCTCCTCGAACCGCAGGCGATCCACCGGCACGAGCCTGCCCGCCAGCAGCGTCACCCCCGCCAGCCACGCTCCGGCCTCCGCCGCGCCGGAGCCGTCCGTGCCCAGGGACGTGCCCAGGGACGTGCCCAGGGACAGGGCCGACTCCAGGGCGCGCCTTGCCTCGCCGAGCCGGCCGCGCAGCACCCAGTACCAGGCCAGGGAGTTGACCAGGCGCAGCGCCTCGGCCGCCGCCCGCGTCCTGACCGCCGTCTCCAGCGCCGCCCGCAGGTTCGCGCCCTCGGCGTCGAGGCGGGCCAGCGCCTCCCGCTGGCCGTGGCCGCGCAGGTGCGGCTCCAGCCGTTCGGCCAGGGCGGCGTAATGGCGTACGTGCCGCAGCCGCACCTCCTCCAGCTCCCCGGCCGCCTCCAGCCGCTCCACGCAGTACGCCGCCACCGACTCCAGCAGCCGGTACCGCGCCTCGTGAGGCGCAGTCCTGACCACGAGCGAGCGGTCCACCAGGCGGGCCAGGAGGTCGAGCACGTCGAGGCCGGGTTCGGCGCAGACGTCCTCGGCCGCCTCCAGCGTGCAGCCGTCGGCGTGCACGGCCAGGCGGCGCAGCACCACCCGCTCCGCGTCCGTCAGCAGCTCCCAGCTCCAGTCGATCATCGCCCGCAGCGTGCGCTGCCTGGCCGGCGCGTCGCGCATCCCGGAGGCGAGCACCCTGAACCGGTCATCGAGCCGCTCCACGAGCTGCCTGGGCGTCAGCGTGCGCATCCGCGTGGCGGCCAGCTCCAGCGCGAGCGGGATCCCGTCCAGCCGCGCACAGATCTCCATCACGTGGGGATCGGGGGCGACCGAGGCGCGGGCGGTGAAGAGGGCGACCGCCGCGTCCAGGTCCAGCGGGGGCACGGCGTAGATCGCCTCGCCCTCGATGCGCAGCGGCTCCTGACCGGTGGCCAGCACCCGTAGGCCGGGCGCGGCCCGCAGCAGGCGGGCGCTCAGCTCGGCGACCTGCTCGATCACGTGCTCACAGTTGTCCAGCACCAGCAGCGCGCGCCGCCCGGCGAGGGCAGCGGGCAGCCGGTCCGGAAGCCTGCCTGGGGTGTCGTCGCGTAGGCCGAGGACGTCGGCGACGGCCTCCGCCACCTCGATCACCCGTGCTCCCGGGCGGAGTGCGGCCAGTTCGACGAGCCAGACGCCGTCGAAGGCGGTTTCGTGCTGAGCGGCGGCCAGGGCGAGGCGGGTCTTGCCGACGCCTCCGGGGCCGGTGAGGGTGACGAGCCGGTGAGCGCGGAGGAGAGCGCGCACCTCGGACACCGCCGTGTCCCGTCCGACCAGGGGAGTGAGGGGAGCGGGGAGGTTCGTCCTGGGCCGCGCCTCGGGTGGCGGCGCGCCCGGTCGCACGGCGGTCGCACCTCGGGCGGGCGCGTTCGTGAGTGTCGGGTCCTGGCGGAGGACGGCTTGGTGGAGGGCCGCCAGGTCAGGGCTGGGGTCCAGGCCCAGTTCGTCCTTGAGCCGACGGCGGAGGTCCTGGTAGGCGTCCAGCGCCTCGGTGGGGCGGCCGGCGCCGTAGAGGGCGCGCATGTGCGCGGCGCGCAGACGTTCGCGCAGCGGATGGGCGGTGATGAGGTCGGGGAGATCGGCGGCGACCAGCGCGTGCTCGCCCAGCCCGAGACGGGTCTCGGCCAGCTCCTCGTACGCCACCAGCCGCTGCTCGTCGAGCCTGGCCACGGCGGCGACGGCGAAGGGCGCGTCGGCGAACTCGGCGTAGGCCGGGCCCCGCCACAACCCGAGCGCCTCACGGAGCACGGCGGCGCGCTCGTCCAGGGCGGCGGTGTGCCGGGCGCGCCGCAGCAGCGACTCGAACAGGGCGGCGTCCACGGACGCGGGCTCGACGCGCAGCGCGTACCCGGGCGGCCGGTACGCCACCACCTCCCGATCACCCAGTGCCCGGCGCAGCTGGGACACCTTGACCCGCAGCGCGGCGGACGCGTCGGCGGGCGGCCGCTCGCCCCAGAGGTCCTCGACGAGCCGGCCGGCGGAGACGGTACGCCCAGGGTCGACCAGCAGCCTGGCCAGCAGCGCGCGGACCTTGACCTCGGGCACCCGCACCGCACGCCCGTCCGCCGACCACACCGCGAGCGGCCCCAGCACCCCGAACCGCATCCGAAGAACCCCCATAACCAACTCAGAACCCGACCATAACCGCCCACCAGCAGCCTGGATCCCGACGCAACATCCTCATTCAGAAGGAACACCGAAATGTCGGAAAATATCTCCGTCCTGGGCCTCGGCCTCATGGGAACCGCGCTCGCCAAGAGCCTGCTCGCCGCCGGCCACCAGGTCACGGTCTGGAACCGTACGCCCGCCAAGGCCGACCCCCTCGTGGCCGAGGGCGCGAAGCAGGCGGCCACCCCGGCGGCGGCGGTGGCGGCGAGCGAGCTGGTCATAGCCTGCCTGCTCGACAGCCGGTCCGTCACCGCCACGCTGGAGGGCGCCGAGCTGCGGGGCCGGGTCATCGCGAACCTCACCACCAGCCGCCCCGTCGAGGCCCGCGAGATCGCCGCCCTGGTGAGCGAGCGCGGCGGCGACCACCTGGCCGGCGGCATCATGGCCATCCCTCAGATGATCGCCACGCCGGGCGCCCTCATCCTCTACAGCGGCTCCAAGGCCGCCTATGACCGCTACGAGCAGGCGCTGTCCGCCATGGCCCGCCCCCAGTACACGGGCGCGGACCCCGCGATGGCGCCGCTGCTCGACCTCGCGATGCTGACCGGCATGTACGGCCAGATGGCCGGCTTCCTGGAGGCCGCCGCCCTGGTGCGCTCGGCGGGCTACCCGCTGCGGGACTTCACCTCCGGCCTGCTGGTCCCGTGGCTGAACGCGATGGCCGCCCAGCAACCGGCGTGGGCGGAGAAGATGGAGTCGGGCGACCACGGCACCGACGTCTCCAACCTGGAGATCAACAGGTCAGGCGTGGCGAACCTGGTGCGCGCGTTCCACGAGCAGGGCGTGCGGCCCGACCTGCTGCTGCCGATGCAGGAGATCCTGGAGCGCCGCGTGGCGCGCGGCCTGGCGCACGAGGGCCTGTCGGGGCTGGTCGAGGAGCTGGTCGCGGACTGACGGCGGTTTCGGACTGACGGCGGTCTCGGATTACGGCGGTCTCGGGCTACGGCGGTCTCGGGCTACGGCGGTCACGCCGCGCGCGGGCGGAAGGCGGCCAGGGGGATCGGCATCCAGGCGGGGCGGTTGCGGGCCTCGTACACGACCTCGTACACCGCCTTGGACAGCTCGAACGCCCGCAGCAGCGCCGCGTCGGCGGCGTTGATGACGCCGCCGCCCTCGGTGTAGCCGTCGAGGAAGGCGGCGCGGTTGCGGTCGGCCCACTCCTGCGCCCGGGGCTCCAGCCGCTCGGCCTCGGAGTGGCCGAGCAGCAGGTGCCGGGCAGCGTAGTCGAACGAGCGCAGCATGCCGGCCACGTCCCGCAGCGGCGAGGAGAGGGCGCGGCGCTCGGCGAGCGGCTGTCCTGGTTCGCCCTCGAAGTCAAGGATCACCCAGTCCGTCGGGGTGCGCATGACCTGTCCGAGATGGAAGTCTCCGTGAACCCGTTGCACGGGCACCTCGGTGGTGAGTAGTTCCACCTGATGGTAGGCGGCCTCAATGGCACTCACATGCGGCCGCAGCTCGGGCACCTCGGCCACGGCCCGCCCGAGCCGCCGCCTGAGCCCCTCGGCCATGCGCTTGACCTCGTGGATCTCGACGATGCTCGTGGGGAAGGCGGCGGCCAGCTCGTGGTGGACGCGCGCGGTGGCGATCCCCAGCCGCAGCGCCTCGGCCGCGAAGTCGCCGCCCGCCTCGCCGGCCGGCACCTCGGGCAGTGAGGCGTACAGGTCGCGCACGCTGGCCAGGGCGAGGTCCCAGCCGTCGTTGGCGGGGGTGAGGAACTCCTGCATGATCGCGAGCGTGGTGTCCGTGCCGTCGAGGTCGGCCTCGATCCACCCGTACGGCTGCGCGATGTGCGGCGCGTTCCTGTCCGCGAGCGCGGTGATGATCTCCAGCTCGGGGTTGACGCCGGGGATGAGCCGCCGGAAGAGCTTGCAGATGTACGCGTCCCCGAACACCAGCGAGGTGTTGGACTGCTCGGCCCCCAGCACGAGGCTGCGCGGCGAGGTGTCCACGGTGTGCCCGGGCACGTGCCGCATGCGCAGGCCGTTGCGGGTCCCGTCGGCCGCCATGCCTTCGAGCAGCACGTGCATCAGGTCGCTGTCGTGGACCGCGTCATAGAGGTAGGTGGCGTCCTGGGTGCCGATGAGGGCGTGGGAGAGCCGCTCCGGCAGGTCGTCACGCTCGCCCAGCAGCAGCTGGTAGCGGTCGCGCGAGCCGTCCTGCCAGACGGCCACGATGAGGTGCCGCAGCCCGGCGGCGAGCTCGACGTCCGCGTCGATCGACAGGTCGTCGATCGGGCGCCCCTTGCCGCCGAACCAACGCTGACGGCTGATCCATGCGGCAAGGAGCTCATCAAGCACGCTCTACTCCTCCTGGGTGACGGCCGGCGGGAGTGTGAACCAATAGAACCCATGCCCGGGAAGCGTCAAAAGATACGGAAGCTCGCCAATTGCCGGGAATGGAACGCCGCCCATGGTCTCCACGGGCGACACGCCGACGAACCTGCGCAGGTCGAGCTCCACCGGCTGCGGGAAGCGTGACAGGTTGTTCACGCACAGCATCCGGTCGTCGCCCAGCTCCCGGACGAACGCCAGCACGCTGGGGTTGGAGGAGTTGAGCTCGGCGTAGCCGCCCAGCCCGAAGACCGGATGGCGCTTGCGGATCTCGATCATGCGGCGGGTCCAGTGCAGCAGCGAGCCCGCGTTCTTCTGCTGGGCCTCGACGTTGATGGCCTGGTAGCCGTAGATCGGGTCCATGATGACCGGCAGGTAGAGCCGGCCGGGGTCGCAGTCGGAGAAGCCGGCGTTGCGGTCGGGGTCCCACTGCATGGGGGTGCGCACGCCGTCGCGGTCGCCGAGCCAGATGTTGTCGCCCATGCCGATCTCGTCGCCGTAGTAGAGCACGGGGGAGCCGGGCAGCGACAGCAGCAGCGCGGTGAACAGCTCGATCTGGTTGCGGTCGTTCTCCAGCAGAGGGGCCAGGCGGCGGCGGATGCCGACGTTCGCCCGCATGCGGGGGTCTTTGGCGTACTCGGTGTACATGTAGTCGCGTTCTTCGTCCGTGACCATTTCGAGGGTGAGCTCGTCGTGGTTGCGGAGGAAGATCCCCCATTGGCAGTTTTCCGGAATTTTCGGCGTTTGGGCCAAAATTTCGGAAATGGGGAAGCGGGATTCCCTGCGGACGGCCATGAAGATTCGGGGCATCAGCGGGAAATGGAAGGCCATGTGGCATTCGTCCCCGCCGCCGACCGGGTCGCCGAAGTACTCCACCACGTCCGACGGCCACTGGTTGGCCTCGGCGAGCAGCACGCGGTCGGGGTAGATGCGGTCCACCTCGGCCCGCACCTGCTTGAGGTACTGGTGGGTCTTCGGCAGGTTCTCGCAGTTGGTGCCCTCCTCCTCGAAGAGGTACGGCACCGCGTCCAGCCGGAACCCGTCGATGCCCAGGTCCAGCCAGAAGCGCAGAACCTCCAGCATCGCCTTCTGCACGTCCGGGTTGTCGTAGTTGAGGTCGGGCTGGTGGTGGAAGAACCGGTGCCAGTAGTACTGGCCGCGTACGGGGTCGTACGTCCAGTTCGACGTCTCGGTGTCGATGAAGATGATCCGGGCGTCCTGGTACTTCTCATCCGTGTCGGACCAGACGTAGAAGTCCCCGTACGGCCCCTCGGGGTCGTGCCGGGACGCCTGGAACCAGGGATGGGCGTCGCTGGTGTGGTTCATGACCAGGTCGGCGATGACCCGCATGCCGCGTTTGTGCGCCTCATCAACCAGTCGTACGAAGTCCCCGAGATCGCCGAACTCGGGCAGGATCTTCATGAAGTCCGAGATGTCGTAACCGCCGTCACGCAGCGGCGAGTCGTAGAGCGGCAGCAGCCAGAGGCAGTCGACGCCCAGCCATTGCAGGTAGTCGAGCTTGCTGATGAGGCCCCTGATGTCGCCGGTCCCGTCGCCGTTGGAGTCGGAGAAACCCCGGATCAGGACCTCGTAGAAGACCGCGCGCTTGTACCAATGGGGATCGCGCGGTTTTTCCTCGTCAAAGGTGTTGGGAATGGGTGTGGAGCTCATGAGCCGCCTCGCAGAGGGCTCATGAGGGAGGCGCTTTCACACACGTCGAAGACTCCCCGCTGAATTCAGTTTCTTACCGTGGCGCGGCTCGTACGGTCAGAATGTGGGCAGGCTGGATGTGGGGGTCGAGGCGTACATAGTTGCTCTGCCGCCAGCGGTACGACTCGCCTGACAACTCGTCGTCGACGACGAACTCGGCGTTCCAGTCGAGCCCGAGTGCAGGCAGGTCGAGTTCTACAGTCGCCTCGTGGGTGTGATGTGGATCGAGGTTGATGACCGCCAGAACGACGTCGCCCAGCCCGTGCCTTCGTGTGGCCGTGTCATAGGCGCCCGGGAGCCGTTTGGAGAAGCAAACGATGTCCGGTTGGTCGACCCTGTGGAACCGTAGATTACGCAATTCCTGCAGTGCCGGATGCGCTCTTCGGAACAAATTCAGGTGAGTGATGAAGGGGGCGAGGGTCCGTCCTTCGCGTTCGGCCGCAGCCCAATCGCGCGGTTTGTACTGATATTTTTCGCTATCCAGGTATTCCTCGCTACCGGGCCGAACCGGCACGTTTTCGAAGAGTTCGTAACCGGAGTAGACGCCCCAGGTCGGCGATGCCAGCGCGGCCAGCACCGCCCTGATCTTGAATGCGGGGACACCGCCGTGTTGCAGGTATTCGTGCAGGATGTCGGGAGTGTTGACGAACAGGTTCGGACGCAGGTAGGCCGAGGTCTCCTTGGCCAGCTCGGTCAGGTAGGTCTCAACATCCCACTTGCTGTTCTTCCAGGTGTAATAGGTATAGGACTGGTGGTAACCGGTCTTCGCCAGCGTACGCATCATCGCCGGCCGCGTGAACGCCTCAGAGAGGAAGATCACATCGGGGTCGGTGCGATGCACGTCGGCCAGCAGCCGCTCCCAGAACGCCACCGGCTTGGTGTGCGGGTTGTCCACCCGGAAGATCCGCACCCCGTGGTCCATCCAGTGCCGCAGCACCCGCTTGACCTCGTTGTAGATCCCCTCGGGGTCCTTGTCGAAGTTGATCGGGTAGATGTCCTGGTATTTCTTGGGCGGGTTCTCGGCGTACGCGATCGACCCGTCGGCCCTGATCGTGAACCACTCCGGGTGCTCCTTGACCCAGGGATGGTCGGGCGAGCACTGCAGCGCGAAGTCCAGCGCCACCTCCATGCCCAGGGCCCTCGTCCGCTCCACGAACTCCTCGAAGTCCTCGATCGTGCCCAGGTCGGGGTGGATCGCGTCGTGGCCGCCGTCCTCGGAGCCGATCGCCCACGGCGAGCCAGGCTCGTCGGGCTCGGGGCTCAGCGTGTTGTTGCGCCCTTTGCGGAACGTGGTGCCGATCGGGTGGATGGGCGGCAGATAGACGACGTCGAAGCCCATCTTGGCGATCGCGGGCAGCCGCTTGGCGGCCGTCTGGAACGTGCCGGACTTCGACACGCCGTTCTGGTCGACCACCGCCCCCTCTGACCTGGGGAAGAACTCGTACCAGGAGCCGTAGAGCGCGCGGCGGCGATCCACTCTCACCTTGTGCGACTTCGACCTGGTCACCAGCTCGCGGAGCGGATGCGCCTCCAGCAGCGCGGCCGTCTCGGGGAGCTGGGCGATGGACAGCCTGGCCCGCGGGTCGAGGTTGTCGTCACGCAGCGTGGCGGAGATCGACAGCAGGGCGGCGCGGTGGCCGCACGCGCTGTCGCCGTTGCCGTTCCCGTTCTGGCGCTGCCTGGTGGTCCTGGTGCCCTCGGCGTTGGGGCAGTCGGCCGGGCGTACGGCCTTGGCCGCCCGCTCGAACAGCCGGGCGCCCTCCTCGCACATCAGGTCGACGTCCATGCCGCGCGGGATCTTGATCTCCGCGTCGTGCAGCCAGGTCGTGATCGGGTCGCTCCACGCCTCCACGCGGAACAGCCAGTCGCCCTCGGCGGGCAGGCACACCTCGACGGCCCAGCGGTCGGTGCCGGGCGCCAGCTCGCGCATCGGTCTCAGGCGCCCGCGCTGTCCGTCGGGCGCGGTGAGCACCACGCCCGCCGCGACGGCGTCGTGGCCCTCTCTGAACACGGTCGCCGAGACCTCGAAGGTCTCGCCGGCGACCGCCTTGGCGGGCCACTGCCCGCAGTCGACGACGGGGGAGATGTCCGTGATGGGAATTCGTCCGATCATCGCATTCAAGGGTTTGCGGCGGTACTCCCGGTACCGCCGGAGGCTTTCCCTGGCAGGAACGATCCTTGCATGTAAATTGTGGACAGCAGCGGATAGACCTCCCCGGACTGTGTGCGGGAAGGCCCAACAACCTGGAAAGTTGCCCCAATAGTCCCTCTTCATGCTTGTTCCCGGAAGGGGTTTGAACGGCCTTGATGAGGGTGAAGGACTCAGAGGTCCCTCCTAGCCCGTAGGGTGCAGAAACGTGAGAGCTATCCGCCGGTTTACCGTCCGCACCGTCCTGCCCGCGGAGCTGGCCGCCCTCGGCGAGCTCGTCCAGAATCTCCGCTGGTCATGGCACCCGGAGACGATGGACCTCTTCGCGGAGGTCGACGCCGAGCTGTGGGAACAGGTCGGCCACGACCCCGTGGCCCTGCTCGGCGCCGTCACCCCGGCCCGGCTCACCGAGCTGGCCGCCGACCGCCGGTTCCTGCGCCGCCTCGCCGACGCGGCCGACGACCTGCGCGAATACATGACCTCTCCGCGCTGGTACCAGACGCTGCCCGACAGCGCCAGGGCCATCGCCTACTTCTCGCCCGAGTACGGCATCGCCGGCGCGCTGCCGCAATACTCCGGCGGCCTCGGCATCCTCGCGGGTGACCACCTGAAGGCGGCCAGCGACCTGGGCGTGCCCATCCTCGCGGTGGGCCTGCTCTACCGCCACGGCTACTTCACGCAGTCCCTGTCACCCGAGGGCTGGCAGCTGGAGCACTATCCGTCGCTCGACGCCGGCGGGCTGCCGCTCAGCCTGCTCAAGGAGCCCGACGGCACGCCCGTCAAGATCCGCCTGTCGCTGCCCGACGAGCGGGTCCTGCACGCCCAGGTGTGGGTGGCGCAGGTGGGCCGGGTACCGCTGCTGCTGCTCGACTCCGACGTGGCCGAGAACGACAACGCGGCCAGAGACGTCACCGACCGCCTCTACGGCGGCGGCACCGACCACAGACTCATGCAGGAGCTGCTGCTCGGCGTGGGCGGCGTACGCGCGATCAGGGCCTACTGCCGCATCACCGGGCACGCCGACCCCGAGGTCTTCCACACCAACGAGGGCCACGCCGGCTTCCTCGGCCTCGAGCGCATCCGCGAGCTGACCGAGGCCCGCATGTCGTTCGACGAGGCGCTGGAGGCCGTACGCGCCGGCACCGTGTTCACCACCCACACGCCCGTGCCCGCCGGCATCGACCGCTTCCCGCGCGACATGATCGAGCGGCACTTCGGCGGCCCCAACTCCTGGCCGACCGTGCCGGTCGAGCGCATTCTCGCGCTGGGCGCCGAGGCCGACCCGAGCCGGTTCAACATGGCCGTGATGGGCATGCGGCTGGCCCAGAGGGTCAACGGGGTGTCCCAATTGCATGGAGAAGTCAGCCGGGAGATGTTCAAAGATCTCTGGCCCGGTTTTGACCTGGACGAGGTGCCGATCGGCTCGATCACCAACGGCGTCCACGCGCCCACCTGGGTCGGCCGCGAGTTCATGGAGCTGGCCGGACGCGAGCTGCCCACGCTGCTGGAGCGGGCCCGCGGGTGGGAGGGCATCCAGAAGATCTCCGACGCCGACATCTGGCACATCCGCGGCACGCTGCGCAAGCGGCTGGTCGAGGGGGCCCGCGTGCGCCTGCGCCGGTCGTGGCGCGAGCGCGGGGCCTCCGACGCCGAGCTGGGCTGGATCGACGACGCGCTCGACCCCGACGTGCTGACCATCGGGTTCGCGCGGCGGGTGCCGTCGTACAAGCGGCTCACCCTCATGCTGCGCGACCCCGAGCGGCTCACCGAGCTGCTGCTCGACCCTGACAAGCCGGTGCAGATCGTGATCGCCGGCAAGGCGCACCCGGCCGATGAGGGCGGGAAGAAGCTGATCCAGCAGATCGTCAAGTTCGCCGACCAGCAGCAGGTCCGCCACCGGATCGTGTTCCTGCCCGACTACGACATGGCGCTCGGGCAGCTCATGGTGCAGGGCTGCGACGTCTGGCTGAACAACCCGCTGCGCCCGCTGGAGGCGTCCGGCACGTCGGGCATGAAGTCCGCGCTCAACGGCGGACTGAACCTGTCCATCCGCGACGGCTGGTGGGACGAGTGGTACGACGGCACCAACGGCTGGGCCATCCCGACCGCCGACGGCGTGAGCAACTCCGACCGGCGCGACGAGCTGGAGGCCGCCGCCCTCTATGACCTGATCGAGCATGAGGTGTCCGACCGCTTCTACGACCGGGCGTTCGACGGCCTGCCGCGGCGCTGGATCGAGATGGTCAAGCACACCCTGGCCTCGCTCGGGCCGAAGGTGCTGGCCGGGCGCATGCTCCGCGACTACGTGCTGACCCTCTACAACCCGGCCGCCGCTTCGGCCCGCGGGTTGTCCGCCGAGTCCTACGCTCCCGCCAAGGCGTTCGCCGCCTGGCGGGTGCGGGTGGCCAGGGCCTGGCCCGGGGTGCGGGTCGAGCACGTCGAGGCGACCGGCGTCGGCGACACGCCTGAGGTGGGGGCCGCGATCGAGCTGCACGCCACGATCGCGCTCGGCGACCTCGACCCTGACGACGTCCAGGTGCAGGCCGCGTACGGGAAGGTCGGGCCGCACGACGAGCTGGTGCACCCGGCGTACGCGACGCTGTCGGTGCAGTCGGTGGACGACGACCGGCGCGCCCACTACACCGGGAAGGTGCCGCTCGACCGCACCGGCGCGTTCGGCTACACCGTGCGCGTCGTCCCGCACCACCCGCTGCTCGTCACCCCGGCCGAGCTGGGGCTCGTCACCGTTCCAGAAGAGCCGGCCGGCATGACCAACGGGACGTTGCGGTAGCACTGCGGGCCGGGGCCAGCAATGCGGTCAACGCGGCATAATCAGGGGGTGGACGACAACGGGAACGGCCTGCGCGCCGACACACTGGTGGCCACGGTTCGCGGTGTGCTGCCGTCGTTGACGCCTGCCGCCCAGACCGTCGCCCGCCTCATACTCGAAGACCCCGCGACGGTGGCCAGGAGCACCATCACCGAGCTCTCGGCCGCCTCGGGCACCAGCGAGGCCACGATCGTGCGCACCGCGCGGCTGCTCGGCTTCGCCGGATATCCGCAGCTCAGGCTGGCGTTAGCCGCGGCGGCCGCGCAGCCCGACCGGCTGGTGCCCGGTGACCTCGCCCCCGACGACCCGCTGTCGGAGGTCATCCACAAGGTGGCGCGGGCCGAGTCGGAGGCGATCAACGACACCGTCGCCCAGCTCACCTCCGAGCGGCTCGGCCTGGTGGTCGACGCCATCGTCGGCGCCCGCAGGATCGACGCCTACGGCGTCAGCGCCTCCGGCCTGGTCGCCGAGGACGTCGCCCAGAAGCTGATGCGCATCGGCCTGTCCTCCCACGCCTTCCAGGACGCCCATCTCGCGCTGACCAGCGCGGTGCTGCTGCGCGAAGGCGACGTCGCCATCGGCATCAGCACCTCGGGTGAGACCCCCGACGTGATCGAGCCGCTGACCCGCGCCAAGGAGGCGGGGGCCACCACGGTCGCCATCACCAACAACCCCCGCTCCTCGATCGCGGAGCTGGCCGAACACGTGCTGATCTCGGCCGGGCGCGAGACGGAGTTCCGTCCCGGCGCCCTGGCCAGCCGCATCAGCCAGCTCCTCGTCGTCGACTGCGTCTTCGTCGGCGTCGCCCAGCGCACGTTCGACTCCTCTCAGGAGGCGCTCGAGAGCACCAGGCGCGCCGTCACGGAGTTCACCCGGAGAACGTCACCCGCACGTCGTCAGCCTTGACGAACATCACGCGGTGGCCGAACTGGATCTGCAGATACTTCGTCCTGCCGCGCACGACCGTGTGGTCCTCCAGGTTGAAGGTGACCGCCCGGTAATACTCGGCCGGCGCCACGCCCGCGAGCGTGTACTTCTCGCCCGCCGAGAACGTGTACTGCAGCGGGGTCACCGCCTGGTACGGGATGCCCTCCGGGTACGCCTCCTCCTCGGGGTAGGCCCTGCCGTAGACCGGCACGGTCGCCTTGCCCGGCTTCGGCGTGACCAGCAGGCCCATCGACGGCACGGCGGTCGGGTTCGAGGCCGGGTTGTGGAACCACGCCTTCTGCCCGAGGTACCAGATGGCCGTCCAGTCGCCGCTGCGCTCGGCCACGGCGTAGCGCTGGCCGGTGCTGGCGCGGGCGCTGTGGTCGTAGACGCTGTAGAGGGACTCGCCGGTCGGATGCTTGCCGATGTCCTTGACCAGCGGCGCGTCCTCGCGCGGCTCCGTGCGCAGCCACACGGTGTGGGCGGGCAGCGGCGGGCAGTCGGCCTCGGGGTTCTGGCGGTCACAGCCGTAGAAGTGCGGCTTGTTCGTCGCGAAGTCGGGTCTGATCATGACCGCGCCGGAGCGGGGGCCGCCCAGCCCGTGCAGCGGCGCGCCCATCAGCTTGAAGTAGTGCGCCCAGTCCCAGAACGGCCCCGGGTCCTCGTGCATGCCGCGCACGGTGGTCGGCAGGGTGCCGGGGACGTTGTCGTGGCCCAGGATGTGGGCCCGGTCGAGCGGCACGCCGTGGCGCAGCGCCAGGTAGCGGACCAGGCGGGCGGACGAGCGGTACATCGCCTCGGTGAACCAGGTGCCGCCCTCCGCCAGGAAGCCCTCGTGCTCGATGCCGATGGACTTGGCGTTGATGTACCAGTTGCCGGCCTGCCAGCCGACGTCCTTGGTCTTGATGTGCTGGGCGATGTGGCCGTCGGTGGAGCGGACGGAGTAGTGCCAGCTCGCGCCGTAGGCGGGGTCCTGGTTGAGGCGGATGGAGGGCAGGAAATATCCCTCCATGTCGTGAATGATGATGTAGTCGACCTTCTGGCTGGCCGGGCGGTTCGCCAGGTCGTAGTGGCCGTAGTCGTCGTTCGGGAGCTGCGCGTACGCGGCCGGGATCCACTCGCAGGAGATCGACGCCGGGCACTCGATGCCGTCGGGACGCACCGGCGGGCGCAGGCCGAGCTTCTCCAGCCACTTCTCGATCGCGTCGAGGCGCGGCACGGCGGGCAGCCGGACCCGGTGGCCGTCGTCGGTCGTCCGCTCGGCCCCCTCCTTGATGATCGAGAAGACCTCGTCGGCGAAGAACTTGGCCGCGCCCGACTCCTCGGCGCCCGAGTACTTCGCGACCGCGCCGTACCACTGGCCGGGATCGTCGCTCAGCGGCGCGCCGAGCGCCTTCTGGTACTCGGCCAGCAGTGCCGCGCCGCCGCGGATGTTGGCGGCGGCATCGGAACGCAGCCGCTCGCGGCTCTCGCCGGTCAGCTGCGCGGCCCGCTCCATGGTCCGCAGCGAGGCCGGCAGCTCGGCCGGCGCCGGGCGGGCCTCGGGGGCGGGCAGCGGACGGCCGTCGTCGCCGCGCGCGTCCTCCTCGCCCGCGTCGTGATGGTTGCCCGCGCTGAACGCGGCGGCGTCGGTGAGGTGCATCGGGCCGAAGCCGGCGTCGCTCGACGGCTGCCCGGCGTGGGCGTCCCAGCGGGACTCCAGGTAGGAGACACCCAGCAACACGCTCTCGGGGACGCCGAACTCCTCCGCGGCGGACGCGAACGCCTGCTGCCGGTCCGCCGGCGGCGCTGCCTGGGCGGGGCTCGCCGGGATTAACGGCAGCAGGGCGACGAGCGAGGTCGCCAGTAGTCTGCGCATGAACCACTCCTCGGGGCTGGGGGGCGCATAGTGCGATTCAGCGTCTCAACATTTTCCTTCTCAGGCGAGATCTTTGCGAAGATATTTTTCAGCTCTTAACGGCCGGTCCTGGAGGGGGTGCCGGCGGCCCTGAGGTGGGGTCGCCGTGCCAGGAGTGCCAGAGGGCCGCGTAGGCGCCGCCCGCCGCCACCAGCTCCTCGTGCGTGCCCAGCTCGGTGAGCCGGCCGTCACGCATGACCGCCACCCGGTCGGCGTCGCGGGCCGTCTGCAGCCGGTGCGCGATCGCGATCACCGTACGGCCCGCGAGCACGGCGGCCAGCGCGCGCTCGGTGTGCCGGGCCGTCCTCGGGTCGAGCAGGGCGGTGGCCTCGTCCAGGATCAGCGTGTGCGGGTCGGCCAGCACCACCCTGGCCAGCGCGAGCTGCTGCGCCTGCGCGCCGTCCGGGCGGTGACCACCGGGGCCGAGGTGCGTGTCGAGGTCCACCGCCCAGTCGGCGCCGACCGCGTCCAGTGCCGCGCGCAGCTGGGCGTCGGTCGCGTCGGGGGCGGCGATGGCCAGGTTGTCGCGTACGGTGCCGAGGAACACGTGGTGCTCCTGGGTGACGAGCATGACGCGCTCGCGCAGCCGGTCAGGGTCTAGCCCGGCCACAGGGACGCCGCCCACCGTGACCTCGCCCGTACGCGGGGCGTCCATGCCAGCCAGCAGCCGGCCCAGCGTGGTCTTGCCCGCTCCTGAGGGGCCGACGATCGCGAGCCGCTCGCCCGGACGTACCCGCAGATCCACGCCGTGCAGGACGTCGGGGCCCGCGTCGTAGGCGTAGGACGCGCCGCGCACCTCGATCCGGTCGTCCACCGGCTCGGGGGCCGCACCCGCGGGCCCGCCGCGCGGCGCCTGGGCCAGGCCCTCCACCCGGGCGAACGACGCGCTGCTGCTCTGCAGCAGCTCCAGGTTCTCGAGGATCGTGTTCAGCGGCGCGGACAGCTGCCGCAGGTAGAGCGCCGCCGCGACCACCGTGCCCAGCGTCACCGTGCCCTGCGCCATGAGCACGCCGCCCAGCAGCAGCACGGCGGCCACCGGGATCGCGTACGAGACGTCCACCACCGGGAACAGCACACTGCGCAGGAACAACGTCCTGACCCGGGTGCGCCGGCACTCCTCGATGGCGCGGCGGCACGCCGACAGGCGGCGGTGCTCCAGCCGCAGCGCCGCCACCGTGCGGGCGCCGCTCGTGGTGGCCGCCAGCTCCTCGGCCAGCGCCGCGTTCGCCCTGCCCTCCGCCAGGTACGCCGTCACCGCCCTGCGCAGGTACCACCGCGTCGCGAACCAGATCCCGGCCAGCCCGGCCACCCCGCACGCGCCCAGCAGCGGGCTCAGCACGAACACGGCGGCCAGCACGAACGTGGCCTGCACGGCGGCGATCGCCATCGTGGGGCCCGCGTCGCGCAATGTCGCCCCGACCGCCGCCACGTCGGTGGTGCCCCTGGTGATCAGGTCGCCCGTGCCCGCCCGCTCGACCGTGGTGGCGGGCAGGGCGAGCGCGCGATCGGCGAACTCCTCGCGGATGCGGGCCAGCGTGCGCTCCCCGAACCGGTGGCCGGCCAGGCCCGCGTACCGTGACAGCACGATCTGGGCCAGCGCGCACACCAGGATGGCCAGCGCCAGCCGGTCCACCGTCGCGAGGCCCGCGCCGGCGCGCACCTCGTCCACGATCCGGCCGAGCAGCCACGGCGCGGCCAGCCCCGCAGCCGCGGCGAGCCCGTTGAGCGCCAGCACCCCGGCGAACGCCCGCCCGTCCATCCGAACGAGCCGCACCCACGCCCGCCGCACCTGGGCGGACCGGGCCACCGGCAAGCGATCCACCGCCTCTGCCGCCTCGCCGCCTCGCGCCGCCGCGATCACGATCGGCCTCCTGTCCCGGCCCCGATGGGGTCGCTGTCGAGGTCGCCGGGGGATTCGTCCCCTTCGCCGTTCCCGTCGGGTTCGCCGCGCGAGACGAGGGCGCGGTAGCCGGGGGAGTCGCGGAGCAGGGTGCGGTGGTCGCCGGAGGCCGCGACCGTGCCGTCGACCAGGTAGTAGACGGTGTCGGCGTGCTCCAGGACGAGCGGCGAGGTGGTGGTGACGGCGGTCGTGCGGCCCGCACGTACGGCACGCAGGCGCGCGGCGACCACGGCCTCGGTGTGGGCGTCCAGGGCAGAGGTGGGCTCGGCAGCCAGGAGCACGTCGGGGGCGGCGAGCAGGGCGCGGGCCAGCCGGACCCGCTGGCGCTGCCCGCCGGACAGGTTGCGGCCCTGGGCGGTGACGGGCGCGTCCAGGCCGTACCTGGCGACGTCCTCGGCCCCGGCGGCGTGCAGGGCGAGCTCCAGCTCCGCGTCCGAGGGGTCGGCACGACCGGCCACGACCTCACGCAGCGTGCCCGCGAACAGGTCCGCCTCGTTGTCGGCCACCAGGACGCGCTCCCGCACCCACGCGGGGTCGAGGTCACGCAGACTCACCCCGTCCCAGGTAGCGGCCGGTTCGGCGAACCCGCCCAGCCGGTCGAGCACCGCCGCCCCCTCCGCGGCCCGCGCGCCGGCCAGCGCCGTCAGCCGCCCCGGCGCCAGCTCGACCCCGGACACGCCGTCCCGCAGCACGCCATCGGTCGGCGCGGGCGGCGCGGCGCCCGGCGTCCCGAGGTCCTCGGGTTCGAGCGACAGGAACCGTACGGTCCTGCGAGCCGCCACCAGACCCCTGCTGATGTCGTAACCGCCCTCCACGAAGAACGTCACCGGCACCACCAGCACGGCGGCGTACCCGTACACCGCGACCAGCTCCCCCGCCGTGATGTCGCCCTGCACCGCCATCCTGGCCGCCAGCCACGTCACCGCCCCCAGGAAGAGCGTGGGCAGCCCGACCCCCAGCGCGTGGATCCAGCTCGTCACCGCCCCCACCCGGTAGCCGCGCTCGCGCAGCTCCTGGGAGCCGCGCCGGTAGCGGGCGGCGTAGACGTCCTTGCCGCCGATGCCGTTCAGCACCCGCAGCCCGCCCACGATGTCGGCGAACCGGGCGGCCAGCTCGCCCTGCCCGGCCCGGTACGCGGTCTCCGCCCCGCGCAGCCGTCCGAGCAGCGGCCCCAGCAGCACGACGAGCAGCGGCACGCCCAGCAGCACCACGGCGGCCAGCACCGGCGAGACCGCCAGCAGCAGCACGGCCACGACGATGTAGGCCAGCACCGCGCCGACGCCCGGCCCGGTGACGGTGAGCGTGGCGGACATCATGGCCGCGTCCCCGAACCCGATCGTGACCACCTCACCGGCCGTCACCTTGCGCGGCAGCGCCGCACCCAGCCGGGCCGCCTGCAGAGCCACCACGTGGGCGGTGCGGAAGGCGGCGTCCATGCGTACGCGCGTCATCGTCCTGTGCCGCATGATGGCCAGCCAGGCGTTCAGCACGCCGGTGCCGAGCACCGCCGCCACCCAGCCGGTCAGCACGGCCAGGTCCCCCGTGGCGAGCCCGTCGTCGATGGCGCGGGAGAGCAGGTACGGCGGCAGCGTCAGGCACACCATCCACGCCGTCCCTAAGCACGCCCCCAGCGACACCCGCCCAGGCTGCCGGACGACCAGCCACCACAGGTAGCGAGCCGCACCGCGACGGTCGGGCGTTCCCGGGTCGGCAAGGGGATCAGCCATGCCAAGCACCCTAGAACCCGCCCCCGCCGGCTTGCGCGGGCGGGTCAGGGGACGAGGACGACCTTGCCCGTGGTACGGCGGGACTCCATGGCGGCGTGGGCTTCGGCGGCCTGCTCCAGGGGGAACGTCTGGACGGCAGGCACGAGTGTCCCGTCGGCCGCCGCGGCGAGGGCCTTGGCCTCGTACGCGGGTCGCGTCTCCGGGTGCTCCAGCAGGAGCAGCAGCGCGTTGGTCGCGGTCTGGCCCCGGGCGGCGAGGGTGTCGTCGTCGGGCCAGAAGTCCTGCTGGGAGGCGCTGCCGATGGTGAGGAACCGGCCACCGTCGGCCAGCAGCCCGAACGCGGCCCGCGCCTTGTCGCCGCCCACCCCGTCGAGCACCGCCGTGACCTTGCGGCCCCCGAGGTGCCCGGCGACCTCCTCGTCCCAGGAGGGCAGGTCGTAGTCCACGGCGAGGTCGGCCCCCAGCTCGCGGACGGCCGCCACCTTGGCGGGGCCGCCCGCCGCGCCGATCACGGTGGCGCCGAGGCGGCGGGCGTACTGGATGACCAGCCGCCCGATCCCGCCGGCCGCCGACGTCACCAGCACCACGTCGCCCGGCGTCAGCGCGGCGACGTCCAGGTAGTGCAGGGTGGTGCCGCCGGTGACGATCATGGCGACGGCCGTCACGTGGTCGAGGCCCTCGGGCATCGGGTGCAGGGTCGTCACGTCGGCCACGGCCAGCTCGGCGTACCCGCCGGGCCGCCCGCCCGACGTCACCACGTCACGGCCGATCCAGGACGGATCGACGCCGGGCCCCACGGCGTCCACCCGGCCCGCGACCTCTCCTCCCATGATCGCCGGCAGCTCGGGCAGCGGCGGCGTGAAGCCTGCGGTCGGCCCCGACCGCAGGACGGCCTCGATGAAGTGCACCCCGGCCGCCTTGACGGCGACGCGCACCTGCCCGGGGCCGGGCTCGGGGTCGGGGACTTCCTCGTAGCGAAGGTTCTCGGCGGGACCGAAGGCGTGCAGAACGACGGCGTGCATGACGTGCTCCAAGAAAGACGAACAGCTTCGTCCTCCGAGCCTGCAACCCCAAGCCCACTTGAGGTCAAACCCCGCATCCCAGACCCCACACGCCGACCGGCGCGGTCAGGGGACGAGCCGGAGCGACGGGCGGCGGTCGGGGAGGCCGATGAGCTCGCGGACGCGGGCGATCGGCCAGGCCAGCTCCTGGGCCAGCGCCGCCGCGCTCAGCGAGCCCTCGCGGCAGGCCAGCTCGAACGCCTCGGCCAGCAGCACCGGCTGCTCGCCCGGGTAGCCGGACACGGGCTCGTTGGTGAAGCCCGGCTGGCCGCGCAGGGCGTTGAGCCGCTGGTAGGCGCGGCCGGCCGCCGAGTCGGACAGCAGCCCGGTCTCGCGGCACCGGTAGAGCAGCGAGTCGACCGACACCCCCCACGTCAGCCGCAGCTCGGCCAGCTTGCGCAGGTCGGCGCGGGAGGGGAGGCGGGGCAGGATGCTCTCGCGCGGCGTCAGGAACTCGGCGGCGAAGGCGTCGGCCTCGCGTTCCTGCTGGGAGTCGCCCGCCGCGGTGTCGCCGTGAAGCACCAGGTGGCCCAGCTCGTGGGCGGCGGTGAAGCGGTGGCGGTAGATGTCGTCGAAGCGGTTGGGCGTCAGCACCACGATGGGCCTGGGCAGGCTGGAGGTGGAGAAGGCGTCGACGGTGACGGCGTCGGGGTCGTGGCGGGGGAAGGCGACGACGATGCCGTGGGACTCCATGCGGCGTACGAGGTGGCTGATCGGGCCCGTGCCGAGCCCCCAGTGGGCCCGCAGCGCGCGGGCGGCGCCGGCCGGGTCGCGCGGCAGCGCGGAGTGCATCTCGCCGCCCGCGAACCCCGGCAGGTCGACGGCGGGCAGCTGGACGCGTTTCTCCAGCGCGTACGTCAGCTCCCACACCTGCTCGACGAAGGCCACGGCCTTGGCCCGCTGGTAGGCCCGGGTGGAGCGCAGGCTGCGGAAGTGGGCCATGGACCCGTCGAGCTTGCCGTGGGGCCGCCCGGACAGGAAGAACGCCGCCGGCACCGACAGCACCTCGGCCAGCAGCGGGATCAGGTCGGGCCGCGGCCGGGTGACGCCCGCTTCGTACTGCCCCACGGCGGCGGGCGAGACGCCGAGCCGCTCGGCGACCTCCTTCTTGGTGAGCGCGGCCAGATGACGGGCCTGCGTGAGCCGCGTCGCGTCGAACGCGTCCGCCACCGCCTGTGGCGTCGGCCCGGGGGTGCCGGGGTCACGCACCGCCGGCGGCTTCCGGCCAGAGAGGGATGAGGGCGGGGGCGGCCGAGCGCGGGTTGAGCTCGGGGGAGGGGAGCGCGCCCTGGTCGAACGCCGCCGCGGTGTCGCCCTGGGCGAGCGCGGCGGCCTCCTGGGTGAGCGGGATCTCCTCGCAGTGGTGCCAGCGCAGGCTGCCGAGGCGGTCGAGCAGCTCGGCCTCGCCCCACCAGGCGTCGAGCAGCCCGGCGTGGGCGTTGGCCGCGTACGCGATCAGCACCAGGCGGGTGTCGTCGGGCAGGTCGCCGAGAGCCTCGGCCACCGGCACCGCGTGCGGGGCGACGTCGTGCAGCGCGAGCTGCCGCATGCGCGGCTCCGGCCCGAACCGGTTGAACAGCGCCTGCACCAGCGCCGACGGCCGCCCGTCGCCGATGCGGGCGCTCATGACGCTGCCCGAGCGGTCTTTGGCGTAGCGGAACGGGAACAGCAGCGTGCCGTCGAGCACCACCAGCTCGTGCTGGGAGCCGCCTGGCTTGACGATGCGCACGTCACCGAGGTCCTGGAACGCCTCGGCCAGCGCCTCGAACTTGCGCGACATGAGCGTGAACCCGAACGGGTGCAGATGATCGGTGCGCGCGACCTCCTGGGCCTCGCGCGCGTTGTCGGCGGCCACCGACAACGCCTCGGCCACGCACTCCCTGACCAGGGACGCCCGCTGCCCGAACATGTCGTGAGCCCACTGCGACATCCGCACGCCCGACCTCCCACCCGCTTTACTTTCCAACATCATAGACCCGCTGCGGCTTCACCTTGCCCCGCGCCACGCCGGTGCTCGCGGTGTGTCACGATGCCATCTCGAGCAGGGCCAGAAAAGGACCCGGCCCGACCGGAGAAGGCTCGCGCGGGGTCAGGGGAGGCGGGAGGTGTAGACGGCGCGGGCGCGATCGTACAGCCGGAGGTGGTCGTCGAGCTGGGCGGGGGAGTCGAAGACGCCGAACCGCCGCACCAGCCCGGCCAGCCGGTCGAGCCACGCCAGGCACCACCGCACGTCGGCCTCCCTGGCGACCGGCCGGCCGCCGACGTCCAGGTGGACGGGGCTGGTGTGCGCGTACGCGCCGTCGCCGCGCATCGCGCGCGGATGCGGCCCGCCGGTGGCGACGGCCACCACGTACGTCGGCTCCGTCACCTCAAGGGTGGCCGCGAGCCGTCCAGGAGGCCCCTGGGCGAGGACGCCGTCGGCGGTGCGGATCTCCAGCTCTGTCACCTCGGGCCCGATGGAGGTCACCTCGATCTCCACCCGAGCCCCGGGCGCGAGGTCGAGCCGGTCGCCTGGCCCGTGCCCGTTCACGGTGAGCTCCAGCCACGGCCCGGTGGTCGCGAAGGTCCGCCCGAGCCTGACCGCCTCCGCGTACGACCCGGCCGTCAGCGGGCCGTCGACCCTGGCGTAGACGCGTTCCCAGCCGGGCGGTCCCGAGGCGGTGCCGCGGCGGCAGAAGGACAGCACCGCGTCGGTTCCCGCGGTGACGGCGAGCCGGTTGCCCGCGCCGACGAGCCGCCGGTAGACCGCGGCCGTGGCGCTGATCGAGGAGTGGTTGAGCACGTCGAGGGTGTCGATCAGCCCGAGCGCCGCGTCGGCCACGATCTCCCTGGCCGAGCAGTTGCGCGCCCGGCCGAGCACGACGTCCGGCGGGTCGTCGTCGGTGAACGGGAAGTGGAAGGGGTGCCCGTAACCGGTGAGTCCGCCGAGCGAGCGCAGCTCCTCAAGCGCGACCGCGTTCGGGGGCCAGTCGACGGCGCCCGCGAAGCCGGTGTGGTAGCGGGCGGGAGGACGGCTGATCCCGAACGCGGTGAAGTGGCCCAGGAGGTCGCTGCGGTACTCGACGCCCAGCCTGGCCAGGTGTCCCGCGTCCGACCACGGCAGGTCCCGGCCCGCCCAGTGTTCGAGCGCCTCCCGGTCGTAGACCCGCTCACTGGCCACGTTGCCCGCGACGAGGTTGAGCACGTGCAGGTCCTCGCCGTGCTGCGCGGCGGCGGCGAGGGCGGGCGCGGCCGGCTCCTCACCCATCCAGTTGAGGTGGACGTGCAGGTCGCCGCCGTACCAGCCGCGGGCGGCGGCGTCGTACAGGCGCGAGGGGGCCAGCTCGACCAGCGTCTCCCCGCCGGCCTCGGGGGTCACGACGACGGAGGCGGTGTCGTACTCCATGCCTCGGGTGACGGTCACGGTGATCGGCTCGGCCGGGACGTCGAGCACGAGGTCGTCCCCGTGGAAGTACGGCCGGCGCAGCCCGTCGAGCTTGGGCGGCGCGCCCTCCGGGTACCAGCCCTGCCCGTTGCGCCCGGTGACGCCCCACCGGCACGGGAACCCGGCCCGCACCCGCAGCATGGCCGCCGGCACCCGCCTGACCAGCGGCGACAGGTCCACGGGTTGCCCGTCCACGCTGACGGACCCGGTCACCTCGACGACCCTGGCCCCGCCTGGCTCGACCACGTAAGAGGTGCCGTCCACGACGACCGTGACCGGCTTGTCGCGGCTGGAGTCCAGCAGCAGCGCCGTACGTAAGGGGCGCTCGTCCAGCACCACCCGGGGCTCGGCCGCCACGGCGCAGCCGTCGGGCGTGAGCCGCAGCGCGGGCAGCCGGATGGGGGTCTCGCCCTTCATGGCGTCGCGGACGAGCCGGCCGAGGTCGGCCTGGTCGAGGTGATCCTCCAGCTCGGCCTCGGGCACGTCGGGCAGCCGTGCGGCCATCTGCCGCAGGCCCGTGCCCCAGAAGTCGTCGTCGTCGCGGAGGTAGAGGGTGGTCCACGCCTGGACCACGTACGAGAGGGGCGGTTCGCCCCAGCGGACGTCGTGCGCGTCACGTAACGACCGGTAGTCGGTGAGCGCGGCGGCCACGGACGGAGGAAGCAGCGGATCGTGACACATTGGACACTCCCTGGATAGGACGCGCCGTCATCGTGACACGAAACGTCCGCTGCGTCCCCCCTCTCACAGCGTCCGCGTCAGCCGCGCCGGTCGAGCCGGAACGAGGGTTGTCCCGGCCTGCCCGGCTGGGCGTCCAGCGACTTGTCGTCGAGGATCCGTACGGCGTCCTCGGCGACGAACACCCGTACGTCCTCCTTCTCGACGACCTGGTCACCGGCGTGCGGCGTGCTCGCCAGCGTGACCTCCAGTGTTCCTGCCTCGTCTGCCTTCGGGGCGATGCGCAGGCCCGCGTCGGCGGGCACGTTCTCCCCGACCAAGAGGTCGCGGATGGCGACCACGGCGTTATCGGTCAATGTCAGCACGACCTGCTCCTTTGTCCTCTTGGAACCCTCCGACTCCCCCCACCTCGGAGCAGCAAACACATGCGCCGGGCGGCGCCGGGTAGCGGGGACGGCATGGCGAAGACCGATGAAGCCGTCCTGGAGGCGCTGCTCGACCGTTACGGCCGCACGTACGCGGGCGAGGCCGGCATCAAGCTCGCCGATCGCCCCAAACCGCTCTACGAGCTGCTGGTGCTCGCGACGCTGCTGAGCGCCCGCATCTCGGCCGACGTGGCGGTGGCGGCGGCCAGGGAGCTGTTCGCCGCCGGGTACGGCACGCCCAAGGGCATGTGCGAGGCGAGCTGGCAGGACCGGGTGGACGCGCTGGGCCGCGGCCACTACCGCCGCTACGACGAGCGAACGGCCACGATGCTCGGCGACGGCGCGGAGCTGCTGCTCGACCGGTGGAAGGGCGACCTGCGGCGGCTGCGCGACGAGGCGGGCGGCGACGAGCGGCGGATCGGGGAGCTGCTGACCGAGTTCCCCGGCATCGGCCCGACGGGGGCCGACATCTTCCTGCGCGAGGTCCAGGCGGTCTGGCCGCAGGTCGCGCCGCACCTGGACCGGCGGGTGCTGGACGGCGCGGGCAAGCTGGGCCTGCCGCGCCAGGCGGGGCCGCTCGCCGAGCTCGCCGGGTCCGGCGGCGAGCTGGCGCGCCTGTCGGCCGCGCTCGTCAGGGTGGCGCGGAGCAAGAAGTCCGTGGACGAGGTCAAGGCGGCGGCCGCGCGGTGATCGGCGGCTGTTAGGTTCTGGGTCATGGGTGAGTTCGTAAGCGTCGAGGTGGCCGACCACATCGCCACGATCCGTCTGGACCGTCCGAAGATGAACGCGCTCAACGCTCAGGTGCAGCGTGAGCTCGCCGAGGCGGCCGCGCTGATCGACGCCGACCCGCAGGTGCATGCGGTCATCCTGTACGGCGGCGCGCGGGTGTTCGCCGCCGGCGCGGACATCAAGGAGATGTCCGCCATGTCGTACGTCGAGATGTCCGCCCACTCCGTCACCCTCCAGGGCGCGCTGACCGCGATCGCCCGCATCGGCAAGCCGGTCATCGCCGCCATCACGGGTTACGCCCTCGGCGGCGGCTGCGAGCTGGCGCTGTGCGCCGACTTCCGGGTGGCGGGCGAGTCGGCCAAGCTGGGCCAGCCCGAGGTGCAGCTCGGCCTCATCCCCGGCGCGGGCGGCACCCAGCGCCTGCCCCGGCTGATCGGCCCCGCGCGGGCGAAGGACCTCATCTTCTCCGGCCGCCACGTCGACGCCGCGGAGGCGCTCGCCATCGGGCTGGTCGATCGCGTGGTGCCGGACGAGCAGGTCTACACCGCCGCGCTCGAATGGGCGGCCACGTTCGTCGGCGGGCCTGCCGTGGCCCTGCGCGCCGCCAAGCAGGCCATCGACCAGGGCCTGGAGACCGACCTGGAGACGGGCCTGGAGATCGAGCGGCTGCAGTTCTCCGGCATGTTCGCCACCGAGGACGCGAAGGCCGGCATGCGCGCCTTCACCGAGCGATCCAAGCCGACGTTCAAGGGCCGCTGAGCGATTCCCCCCGAAGCCATCACATTCGGTTACGCCCGTCCATAGCGGGATTCGTTTACCACTATGGTGGCCTTCCATGAAGCGCGTCCTGGTCCCCGCACGGCTCAGAAAGGCCGTGCGCACGTGGTTCGACTCCCGCTACATCTCGATCGCCGATCACCGTCAGGACATCAGGGACGCACTCTGGGAGGTGCAGACGCTGCGGCGGGAGATGCAGACCCTCCAGGAGGAGGTCGAGCGGCTGCGCAAGGCCCGCCCGCCCGTGATCGACAAGAAGAAGGTCGACGAGACCCACCGGCTCGCCCAGGAGACCGCCAAGGCGCTGGACGGCGTGCTGCAGAACGAGGTCCTCGTCTGGCAGGCCATCGACCAGCTGCGTGACGAGCGGGGCCGCGCCGAGGAGCAGCCGTGCGCGTGACCTGGACGGGCGCCGCGCAGCTGAGCTTCCGTCTCGACCCCGAGGACGAGATCACCGGCAGGGCCTCCGACGACTACCCGATCAAGCTGGCCATCAACTCCTGCTCGATCACCGGGGTCCCCGAGGACGCACACCCCGACCTGTACGCCGTCGCCGCCTGGACGGTCGTGGCCCCGTGGACGCGCCGGCGCGTCACGTTCGACCGGGCGATCTCCGCCGAGCTGGCCGAGGCGCTGCACGACGGCTTCGGGGTCGAGGCGGGCCCGGTGGGCGCGGAGCGGCGGCGGCCGGGGGCGCGGCTGGCCATCTCCTACAGCGGCGGCGCCGACTCGGTCGCGGCGGCCACGATGTACCCCGACGCCCCCTTCGTCCACTTCCAGCGGGTGCCGCATCCGCGCGTACCGAACCGCTGGCCCCACTACCGCTCCGACGTGCTGGCCAAGCTGGCCGCCAAGACCGGCCGCGAGCTGACCACGGTCAGCTCCGACCTCGAATACACCCTGGCCGAGCCCCGCCCCGGCTACCCCGAGCACCACGCGGTCGCCGCCGGCGCGCTGCTGCTGGCCGACCAGCTCGACCTGGGCGGCCTCGGCTTCGGCTACGAGCTGGGCTCGCGCTGGCTCGGCGGCGACCGCTACCTGGGCCGCTTCACCCCCGACAACCCCATGTGGGCGCCGCACGGCCGCTGGGGGCGCTTATTCGCGGCGGCGGGCCTGCACATCGTGCTGCCCGTCGGCGGCGTCAGCGAGGCGGTCACCATGCGTCTCGCGCTCGGCTCGCCGCTGCGCGAGCAGGTCCGCTGGTGCCTGCAGGGCGTGGACGGCCCCTGCCGCAAGTGCGGCAAGTGCTTCTACAAGGAGCTCATCCAGGCCGCCGTCGAACGCCGCCCGCTGGACTCGCCGATGAAGGCCGAGCACCCGTCGGTCAGGAAATACCTCAAGAAACCGCCGTACGGCGGCCAGGAGATGATCCAGTACGGGCTCTCCCGCGTCCCCGGCATCGAGAAGACCGTCCTCGCGCCCGCGCTCGACTACTTCGACGTCGGCGAGGAGGCGACGAGCTGGCTCGACCACTGCTACCCGCCGGCCCTGGAGGAGATCCCTGAGCCGTGGCGCGCGGAGGCGGCCGCGTTCGTCGAGGCGAACGTCGGGTTGATGACGGAGTCGGAAGTGCGCCAGGTGGAGACCTGGGGGAGTGGAGCAGGGGCGTGAAGGTTTACCTGTCGGTGGACATGGAGGGCGTGACCGGGCTGACCGACCCGGAGGAGATGCACGCCGGCAAGCGCGGCTACGAGCGCGGCTGCGAGCTGATGACGGCCGACGCGAACGCGGCGGTCGAGGGCGCGTTCGCGGCCGGTGCGGACAGCGTGCTGGTCAACGACGCCCACGGCTCCACCAAGAACCTCAGGATCGACCTGCTCGACCCGCGGGCCAGCCTCATCAGGGGGCCGGGCAAGGCGCAGCGGATGGCCCAGGGCCTCGACGGGACGTTCCAGGCGGCCTGCTTCGTCGGCTACCACGCCCGCGCCGGGGTGCCCGACGGCGTGCTCAACCACACCTGGATGGGCAAGGAGATCCAGAACGTCTACCTCAACGGCGACCTGTGCGGCGAGACCCGGCTGGTGGCGGCGTGCGCCGGGTTCCACGGCGTGCCGGTCGTCCTGGTGACCGGGGACGAGGCGGTCGGCGATGAGGCCCGCGAGCTGCTCGGCGACGTCGAGACCGTGGCGGTCAAGAAGGGCATCGACAAGTTCTCGGCCGAGCTGCTGCCGCCGAGCGTGGCCCAGGGCAGGATCCGTGAGGCCACCGAGCGGGCGCTGGGCCGGTTGAGCGACTTCACGCCGTACGTGGTGCCGGCGCCGTACACGCTGGGCGTGGAGTGGAACTCGACCGCCATCGCCGCCGCCGTGTCGCTGGTGCCGGGCGTCAAGCAGGTGGGCACCCGCCACACCGAGTTCACCACCGACGACTTCGCCCAGATCATGGCCCTGTTCGGGATCTTCGCCACGATCGGCGGCCAGGTCGCGTGCGGCAGCGGGCCCTATGGCTGACGGCAAGGGGGCCGCGCTCACCCGGCGCGGCCTGCTCGTCGGGATCGGCGCGGCGGGCGGCGCGGGCGCCATGTACGCCGCCATGGGCGCGCTCGGCCTCGCCCCCACCGGGCAGGACAAGGAGTTCACGCCGCCGCGCGCGGGCGACTTCACGCTGCGCGGAAAGGCGTCGGCCAGCGTGGTCATCCTGGGGGCCGGGGTGGCGGGGCTGACGGCGGCGTACGAGCTGGGCAAGGCCGGCTACGACTGCACGCTGCTCGAAGCGCGGCCCAAGGCCGGCGGCAGGAACCTCACGCTGCGCGGCGGCGACCGCCTGACCGAGCTGAACGGCCCTGCTCAGGAGGTCACGTTCGGCGAGGGCGTCTACTTCAACGCCGGGCCGGGCCGCATCGCGCCGTGGATGGTCACCCTCGACTACTGCCGCGAGCTGGGCATCCCGATCGAGACGTTCGTCAACTCGAACGCTGCCGCGTACGTGCACGTCGACAACAGGACGGTCAGAGCCCGCACCGCCCGAGCCGACATGTACGGATATGTCGCCGAACTCCTCGCGAAAGTCACCGACTCCGGCGCCCTGAACAGGACCCTCACCAGGGACGACAGGGAACGCCTGCTGGAGTTCCTCAGGCGATTCGGCGACCTCGGACCCAAGCACGAGTACGAGGGCTCGCCCCGGCGCGGCTTCGAGAAGTTCCCCGGCGTCGACGGCGGCACCCCGCTCGACGCCCCCGGCACCCTCCGCCAGGTGCTGGCCGCCGGCACCGGCCGCGCGATCACCAACGACTTCGGCTACGAGCAGGCCACCCCCATGTTCCAGCCGGTCGGCGGCATGGACGCGATCGTCACCAGGCTGCAGGAGGCCGTCGGCACGGACCGGATCAAGACCGGCGCCAAGGTCACCAAGATCACCACGATGGACGACGGCGTCGAGGTCGCCCACACCGGTGGCGTGCTCAAGGCCGACTACTGCATCGCCGCGCTCCCGCCGCACGTCCTCGCCAAGATCCCGCACAACCTCGGCGCCCAGGTGACCAGCGCCCTGGCCACCCCCGTCCCGGTCGCCGCCGGCAAGATCGGCCTGGAGTACGGCATCCGCTGGTGGGAGCGCGAGGACCGCATCTACGGCGGCGTCACCGAGACCGACCTCGACATCACCCACATCTGGTACCCCTCGCACGACTACCACGCCGAGCGCGGCCTGCTCGTCGGCTACTACAACACCGGCCCCGAGGCCGAGCTGTACGGCGCGCTCACCCCTGAGGACCGCAGGCGCAGGGCGCTCACTCAGGGCAAGAAGATCCACGGCGAGAAATACCGCCAGAACGTCCTGGGCAGCGCCTCCATCGCCTGGCACCGGCAGGAGCACATCCTGGGCGGCTGGGTGCGGTGGCCCTCCTTTGATCCGTCGTTCACTCTTCTGCAACGCCCGGCAGGAAGGGTCTACTTCGCGGGCGACTGGCTCACCCACCTCATCGCCTGGCAGGCGGGGGCCATGGAGTCGGCCCGCGCCGTCGTCACCGGGCTGCACCAGCGCGTGTTGCGGTCTCCGTGACGTCGCACGCTGCTCCGGCGGCCGCAATAGGCTCGTCAGGAGAAGCGAGACGAGGAGTGGGAGATGACGTTGCAGTGGGTGCCCGCGACCGGACGGCCCGACCTCCTGGCCGGCCCGGTGACGCGCGCCGTCGCTGACCTGGAGGGCGTCGAGGTGGCCGAGATCGACCCCGAGCTGGCCGACACGGCGGCGTTCTGCGAGCGCTACGGCGTGTCACTCGACGAGTCCGCCAACTGCGTCGTGGTGGCGGCCAAGCGGGGCGGCGAGACGCGCTACGCCGCCTGCATGGTGCTCGCGACGATGCGGGTCGACGTCAACGGCGTCGTGCGCAGGCATCTCGACGCCCGCAAGACGAGCTTCGCGCCGATGGCCGACGCGGTCGAGCGCACCGGCATGGAATACGGCGGCATCACCCCCCTCGGCCTGCCCGAGGAGTGGCCCGTCCTGGTCGACACCAGGGTCGCCGAGCATCCGCGCGTGGTGATCGGCAGCGGCGTGCGCAGGTCGAAGCTCGCGGTCCCGGGCGCCACCCTGGCCGGGCTGAAGAAGGCGGAGGTGCTCTCCCTGGCCGGCTGACGGCGGAATCGAGGCCATTTCGAGACCGTCGTTGGGGAAACCGGAGGGGGCTTCTTGGACGTTGTACGAGTGGGAATGTGGCCTCATGGTTCATCTCGTGGGCGGGGATTAAGCCGGTATGGTGCTTCATGCCATGAACGATGACCGACTAGGCCCTTACCGGCTGCTCAGGCGGCTCGGTGAAGGCGGGATGGGCGTTGTCCACCTCGCTGTCGACCCCCAGGGTCGGCAGGTGGCGGTCAAGGTCCTGCGCGCGGAGGTCGCCGGCGACGAGGTCGCCAGGCGGCGGCTCTCGCGCGAGGTCGAGACCATGCGCAGGGTGCGCAGCACATACATCGCCGAGGTGCTCGACGCCGACGTCACCGGTCATCGCCCCTACATCGTCACCCGCTACGTGCCGGGCCGGCCGCTCGACGAGATCGTCAAGGACGACGGCCCGCTCGACCTGCCCGCGCTGGTCAAGGTCGCGCACGGGGTGGCCACCGCGCTGGCCGCCGTCCACTCGGTCGGCGTGATCCACCGCGACCTCAAGCCGGGCAACGTGCTCATCCTCGACGGCGAGCCCGTGCTGATCGACTTCGGCATCGCCCAGGCGGTCGACGCCACCCGGCTGACGCAGACCGGCATGTTCATCGGCACGCCCGGCTACCTCGCGCCCGAGATCATCGAGGGCCAGGAGGCCGGCCCCGAGGTCGACATCCACGCGTGGGCCGGCACCCTGCTCTACGCCGGCACCGGCCAGCCGCCCTTCGGCAAGGGCACGCTGGAAATGATCTTCTACAACATCACCGCGGGCAAGGCCGACATCAGCGCCGCGCCGGCCGAGCTGCAGCCGCTGCTCAAGGCCGCGTTCTCGCGCAACCCCGCCAAGCGGCCCAAGGCCGCCGAGCTGGCCGAGCAGACCGCCCGCATGCTGCCCAAGCCGCCGCCGGGCGACGCGCCCGACGAGATCTCCACGCTGCCGCGCACCGACGGCTCGCGCGCGGTCCCGCCGCGGGTGAGCGACAAGCCGTCGTACGACGTCTCCACCCCGCCGGTGACCCCGCGGCGGCTGCTGGAGGGCCAGGACCACCAGGCGAGCCCGCCGGTGCCGCCGCCCGCGCAGCCCGAACAGCAATACGTCTCGCTGCTGCCCGACCAGCCCGACCCGTGGCCGACCCGCCGGGTCTCACCCGAGGAGCTGCGGCGCATCCAGCGCGAGGCCGGTCTCGGCAACCCGCCGCAGAGCCAGAGCCTGCCCCAGCAGGGGCTTCCCGTGCCGCCGCCGGCCGGCGAGGGCGACGTGCCCACCCGGCGCGTACGCCCCGACTCGCCCGAGTTCCGGCGCCTCGCCCAGCCGCCGGTGCCCAACCTCAGCCAGCCCAACGCGAGCCAGCCCAACGCGAGCCAGCCCAACGCGAGCCAGCCGCACCCGGGCCTGCCGCACGCGGGTCACCCCAACGCGGGGCACCCCCATGTGAGCCGTCCCCACACCGGCCATCCCAACGCCGGTCATCCCAACGCCGGCCATCCCAACGCAGGCCGGTCCGACTACGCGCGGCCCAACCCGATGCCGCTGCAGCCGCCGCCGTACATCCCGGCGCAGCAGCAGCCCTACCCGCAGCAGCAGGCCGCCCCGAGCACCATGCGCGAGCCGTACATCCCGAGCGTGCCGCCCGGCCGGGTGCTGCAGCGCTCCCGCGCGTACGGCGTCTCCGCGGCCATGCTGCTGGTCCTGATGATCGTGGCGGCCGTGCGGGCGCCCGTCATCGTGGCCGTCCTGGCGCTGCCCGCGGTCATCCTGCTGCGCGCCGCCGACCTGGCGCAGCCGCAGCTGACGGCCCGCAGGGCGGCCGGAGCGGCGGCGCTCGACGTGGTCAGGGTCTTCGCCTACCCCGCCGTGCTCGCCAAATCGGTGGGCATCACGCTGGCGCTCACGCTCTACGCGCTCATCCTCGGACTGCCGGTGACGCTGCTGCTCACCGTCGTCGTGAACATGAGCCCTTATTACGCTCTGGCCTGGGGGGCATCCATCGCCCTGTGGACGGTCTGCGCCGGCCCAGGAGTGGAAGGCCCGGGCAAACAGATGCGCAGAACGCTCTCGTCGCTCGTACCCTCGAGAACAGCGGCAATGGTGATGGCGGGAGTCCTGGTGGCCGCGGCCGCGCTCTCGCTGATCCTCGCTTACGGCACGTTCGGGGACAAGCCAAGGGGGGCCGGTGTATGGACTCCGCTGAACGTCGACGCAGTGGTGGAGCAGTTGGAAGGGTTGAGGGGGAATTCCGGGGGATGACGCGGGGAAGGTGGCGATGAACACCCAAGCACCAGAACGCCTCGGGCCCTACCGCCTGGTCAGGAAGATCGGCGAAGGTGGCATGGGGGTCGTCCACCTCGGCCTCGACGGCGCGGGCAGGGAAGTCGCCATCAAGGTCCTGCATCCCCACGTCGCCGCCGACCTCAAGGCGCGCGACCGGCTCACCCGCGAGGTCGAGACCATGCGCAGGGTGCGCAGCCCCTACGTCGCGGAGGTCATCGACGCCGAGCTCGTGGGCGGCCAGCCCTACGTCGTGACCAGATTCGCGCCGGGCCGCACGCTCGAGGACACCGTGCTGACCGAGGGGCCGCTGGAGGCCCGCCAGGTCATCAGGCTCGCCCAGGGGCTCTGCCAGGCGCTGGTGGCCATCCACGCGGCCGACGTGATCCACCGCGACTTCAAGCCGTCCAACGTCATGCTGGTCGACGGCGAGCCGCTGGTCATCGACTTCGGCATCGCCCACCTGGTCAACGCCACCCGGCTGACCCAGACCGGCATGTTCGTCGGCACGCCCGGCTATCTCGCGCCCGAGATCATCCGCGACTCCGAGATCACCCAGGCCGCCGACGTGCACGCGATGGCCTCCACGGTGTTCTTCGCCGCCACCGGGGCGCCGCCGTTCGGCACGGGGACGTTCGAGTCGGTCTGCTTCAACATCATGGAAGGGCGGGCCCAGCTCGACAAGGCGCCCGCCTGGCTGCGCGGCTGGCTGAGCAGGGCGCTCCACGTCGACGCCGAGGCCCGGCCGAGCGCGCCCGAGCTGCTGCGCATGGCCAGGGCGCTCGACCCGTCGGTGACGACGTTCAACGAGGCGTCCTTCGACGGGCCGACCGGCACCAAGCGGCTGGCCGACCGCACCCGCACCATGGACACCTTCTCCGACCTGCTGCCGCCGGTCGAGTACGGCAAGGCCGCCCCGCCGCCGCCCGCGCCCTCACCGACGCCCACCAGGCGTGAGGAGCGCCCGCCCCCTTACGTGCCCGCGCCGATGGCCGCCAGGCCGCCCGCGCCGCGCCCCGACCAGCGCGTGGCCGGTTATCCCGCGCCACAGCCACAGCCACAGGCCAGGCCCTACGAGCCGCCACCGCCGCAGTACACCCCGCCCGCCGAGCGCAAGCGCTACCTGTTCGGCAGCCAGGTCGTGGGCCTGCTGCTGCTGGTCACGCTGGTGGCGCTGAGCGTGGTGATGCCGGTCATGGCGGGCGCGATCGCCGTCGCGCTCGCGCTCGTCCTGCGCATCGGCGAATACCTGTTCGGCGACATGGTCAAGCGGCGGCAGGTGCGCGGCAGCAGCGCCGCCGACCCGCTGCTCGTCCTGGTCGGCACGCCGTGGGCGCTGATCAAGTCCGCGCTCGTCACGGTGGTGCACGTGCCGCTGGCCCTGCTGTTCGGCGTGTGCGTCTGGGGCGTGCTGCACTTCGCCGGGCCGTTCACCCTCAACGAGGCGGCCGCGTACGCGGCGGGCGCCTTCACCGCCGGCCTGTTCGTGCTGCCCGGCGGCGGCGCCCCGCGCAAGGCCGTCACCCGCACGCTCACCGGCGTGCTGCGCAGTCCTGGCGCGGCGCTGATCGCGGTGCTGCTGGTGGGCACCGCGGCGCTGTTCGCCGTCATGTTCGCGATGGGGCAGGCCACCGACTGGTATCCGTGGCGGGCTCCGGAATCGGTGATCGACGGCCTCGCCAACGAGGCAAGACAGAGCACGATCGGCCTGATCACCGGCCTGATCGGCAGCCTGATGGACGGTCTGGGGCTGAGCTTCCTGAATCCCTGGTCCTGAGTGTCCGCCTGGTCCTGCGGGGGGAGAGATGAAGTATGAGCGAGCACCTCGGCCCGTACGAGCTTCTCTCCCGTCTCGGGTCCGGCGGCTTCGGCGAGGTGCACCTGGCGCTCGACGCCGAGGGGCGTACGGTCGCGGTCAAGGTGCTCCATCCCCATGTCGCCGCCGACGGCGGGGCACTCGCCAGGCTGGCCCGCGAGGTCGAGACCATGCGCATCGTCGGCGGCCCGCACATCGCCGAGGTGCTCGACGCCTCGCTCGACGGTGACCGCCCCTACCTCGTCACCCGCTACGTCCAGGGCCGCCCGCTGAGCGCCGTGCCCGTGCCGGTCGCCGACCTGCGGCGGCTGGCCGCCGGGCTGGCCGACGCGCTGCTCGCCATGCACGAGTCGGGGGTCGTCCACCGCGATCTCAAGCCGGCCAACGTGATGATGACCGAGGGCGAGCCCGTCGTGATCGACTTCGGCATCGCCAGCGCGCTCGACTCGCTGTCCGTCACCGCCTCGGGGGCGGTCGTCGGAACGCCCGGCTATCTGGCGCCCGAGGTGCTGGAGGGGCGGCCCGCCGGGGTGGAGGCCGACGTGTTCTCGTTCGGGGCGACGCTCGCGTACGCGGCAACCGGGCGGCAGCCGTACGGGCAGGGTCCCGCCTCCGCCGTGGCCTACCGGGTCGTGCACCACCCGCCCGACCTGGAGGGCGCGCCGGCTTGGCTGGAGCCGCTGTTACGCGAGTGCCTGTCCACCGACCCGGCACGGCGGCCCACGGCCGCCCAGATCTGCGACCGGCTCGGCGTGGCGCCCGTCGCCCACGTGCCGCCTCCGCGCCTCGGGCCCGTACGTCCCCGGGTCGCCGAGCACGACGAGATGAGCACCAGGGAGATCCGGCCGCCGGCCAAGGAGCAGCACCGGCGCTCTGTGGAGGAGTCCAGGGCGCGGCACCGGGAGAAGGTGCGCAGGCGGTGGCTGATCGGGTCGGCGCTGTTCGTGGCGCTGCTGGCGGCGGCCGCACGTGAGCCGCTGCCCGAGGTGTCGCTGTTCCTGCTGGCGGCGTACGCGCTGGGCGTGGTGAGCGACGCGGGGGTGGCGCTGTTCTCGAAGGGCCCCTACCGGCGCAGCCGGATGATCGCGGACCTGCTCGGCGTGGCGGGGACGGTGGGGCTCTGCTTCGGGCTGGCGACGTGGTTCAGCGCGTTCACGCTGGCTCTGTTCGCGGGTACGGCGCTGGTGGTGGGGGTCGTGTTCCTGCTGTCGGCGTAAGAGATGTCACAGGTGCTGACCGAATAAAGTTCGGTATGGTAGGGGCAAGCCGCCGTGCTCGGTTTGCGCGGAAGCTACCCATGGGTAACATAACGGCGAAACCTCGGCAGACCCTCTGTCGGATGCCCCCGGGGCACCTGGCAGTCTGGACAGATGGATTCGGCGCCCACCGCAACGAGGCGGGGGCGCAGGCGAACTACGGGAGGTCGGCCACCGGCCATGAACATCGTCGTCTGCGTGAAGCAGGTCCCCGACACGGCGACCGAGCGCAAGCTGCGGTCCGATGACAACACGCTCGACCGGGACGCCGCCGACGGCGTGGTCAACGAGCTTGACGAGTACGCGGTCGAGGAGGCACTGAAGCTCAAGGAGGCCCACGGCGGTGAGGTCACCGTCCTGACCATGGGCCCCGGCAAGGCCACCGAGACCATCCGCAAGGCTCTGGCCATGGGCGCCGACAAGGCCGTCCACCTGAGCGACGACGCGCTCCACGGCTCCGACGCGCTGTCCACCTCGTACGCGATGGCGCAGGTGCTCAAGAAGATCGGGTTCGACCTGGTCATCCTGGGCTCCGAGTCCACCGACGCCCGCACCGGCATGCTGCCGGCCATGCTGGCGGAGCGGCTCGGCACCCCGCAGCTCACGCTGGCCAACAAGGTCGAGGTCGACGGCGGCACGATCGCCGTGCAGCGGCTGGCCGACTACGGCTACGACCGCGTCGAGGCCACGCTGCCCGCCGTCGTCTCCGTGGTCGAGAAGATCAACGAGCCGCGCTACCCGTCGTTCAAGGGCATCATGGCGGCCAAGAAGAAGCCGGTCGAGACGCTCGCCATCGGCGACGCCTCCATCGACGCCGACCAGGTCGGCCTGGGCGCCGCCTGGTCCGAGGTGGTCGACTTCGCCCCGGCCCCGCCGCGCGCGGCCGGCACGATCGTCAAGGACGAGGGCGACGGCGGCGCGAACGCGGCCGACTTCCTGGCTTCCAAGAAGTTCATCTGAGAACGGGGGATTCACTGATATGTCGGACATTCTCGTTCTCGTCGAGCAGGTCGACGGTGAGGTCAAGAAGGTCACGCTCGAGCTGCTGACCCTGGCCCGCACCCTCGGCACGCCCGCCGCCGTCTGGGCCGGCCCCGGCATCACGCCCGAGGCCAAGGCCCGCCTCGCCGAGTACGGCGCCGACAAGATCTACGTCGCCGCCTCAGGCGACCTGGTCGAGCACGTCGTCGCGCCCAAGGCCGAGCTGCTCGCCCAGCTCGTCACCGAGAAGTCGGCGGCCGGCGTGCTCATCGCCGCCACCGCCGAGGGCAAGGAGATCGCCGGGCGGCTGGCCATCAAGACCGACTCCGGCGTCATCACCGACGCCGTCGGGGTCGGTGAGGGCTTCGTCGCCGACCAGTCCATCTTCGGCGGCGGCATCAACGTGCACGCGCGGGTCCGCAAGGGCACCCCCATCATCGCCGTACGCCCCAACTCCACCGCCCCCGTGCCGGCCGCCGGCGCGGGCACGGAGGAGGAGGTCACGGTCGCCCTGTCCGACGCCGCCAAGGCCGCCCGCGTGGTGGAGCGCGTCAAGCAGGAGAAGGGCGCCCGCCCCGAGCTGACCGAGGCCGCCATCGTCGTCTCCGGCGGTCGTGGCGTGGGCTCCGCCGAGAACTTCTCGGTCATCGAGGAGCTCGCCGACTCCCTGGGCGCCGCGGTGGGCGCCTCGCGCGCCGCCACGGACGCCGGCTGGTACCCGCACCAGTTCCAGGTGGGCCAGACCGGCAAGACCGTCTCGCCGCAGCTCTACATCGCGGCCGGCATCTCCGGCGCCATCCAGCACCGGGCCGGCATGCAGACGGCGAAGACGATCATCGCCATCAACAAGGACCCGGAGGCCCCGATCTTCGAGCTCGCCGACTACGGCGTAGTGGGCGACCTCCACCAGGTCGTCCCCCAGCTCACCGAAGAAATCAAGAAGCGCAAGTAAGCGACCCACCGAAGGGGCCGGCACGACTTCCGGCCCCTTCCGCTTACCCGGAGAAAGGGGTACCGCGCCCCGCGCCTGACCACGATCAAGCCCGCGTGCCGCCCCCTCCGCGCCCCCACGCTCCGTCGCCCTTCCGCCTCCGCGCGGCCGCGCTCCCGCGCCCCCTCCGGGCCTCCGCGCTTCTGCGCTTCTGCGCTTCCGTGCGGATTCCGGGTGTCTGCGCGCCTTGGGGTTCCTGCGTCTTCCGACCCCGTCCCACGCGCCTGCGCGTCCCGGCCGCTGCGTGGCGGCGCGGGTGTCAGGCGGTCTTGTGGTGGCTCAGCGGGTTGGTGGGGTGCGGTCAGGGTGAGGGGTCTTCGTGGGTGGGGAGGCGGATGCGGAAGGTCGCGCCTTGGGCGGGGGCCGTGTGCAGGTCCACGTGGCCGCCGTGGGCGGTGATGATCGAGCGGACGATCGCCAGGCCCAGGCCGGCGCCGCCCGTTGCGCGGGCACGGGAGGCGTCGGCGCGGTAGAAGCGGTCGAAGGCCCGGGCGGCCTCCTCCGGGGTGAGGCCGGGTCCCTCGTCCTCGATGACCAGCACCGACTCGCCGCCCTCGGTGCCGACGCCGATTCTGATCGGGGTGCCGGCGGGGGTGTGGGTGATGGCGTTGCCGACGAGGTTGCTGACGACCTGGCGCAGGCGGGCCTCGTCGCCCAGGACCGGTGCGGTGCCGGCGGGGCCGCCGGACGGGCCGGTGAAGGTGATGGGCCGGGTGGGGTCGAGGGCGGTGACGTCGTGGCGGGCGTCGGCGGCCAGCGTACGCAGATCCATGGGCGTCAGCTCCAGCCCGGGCCCGTCGTCCTCGTCGAGCCCGGCGAGCAGCAGCAGGTCGTCCACCAGCTTGGCGAGCCGCCCTGACTCGCTCTCGATGCGGGCCAGCGCGGGCCCGGCCTCGGTGCCGCCCATGCGGTACAGCTCGGAGAAGCCCTTGATGCCGAACAGCGGCGTACGCAGCTCATGGCTGACGTCCGCGACGAACCGCCGCATCCGCGCCTCGGAGTCGACCCTGGCGGTGACGCCCTGCTCGATCTGGGCGAGCATCGCGTTGATCGAGCGGGCCAGCCGCCCGACCTCGGTGCTGGCGGGCCCTGGCGAGGGCACCCGCCTGGACAGGTCGCCCCCGGCGATGGCCGCCGCCGTCTCCTCCACGCGCCGCAGCGGGGCCAGCCCGGCCCGGATGGCCAGCCCGCCGACCAGGGCGAGCACGGCGAGCAGGATCCCTCCGGCGACGTAACAGACGACCCACATGCGATCGACGGTGGAGTGCAGCCCGTCCAGCGACACCGCCGCCACCACGCCCGTGTGCCCCACCTCGGCACTGGTACGCCGGGCCGGCAGCGCCACCGCCCGCCACTCGGTGCCGTCCGCGTCCCGCACGGTGAACGGCCGCCCGCCCCGTTCGGCGATGGCCGCCGTGTCGAGCCGGGGCAGGTCGATGCCGCTCTCGCCGAACGCGCGCAGCACCCGGCCGTCGGGCGCCAGGTAGGCCGCGTGGATCCGGCTGACGAGGTCGAGATCGGTGAGGACCATCGGAGTGTCGCCTGCCCGGGTGCTGAGCGCGGTGGCCAGCTCCGGCGGCACCGCCGACATCGCCACGCCCATGGGGGCGAGCTGGGCGTCCACGCGGGCCATGAGCTGCGTTTCGAGCTGGCGTACGAGCACCGACCCGATCACCGCCAGCCCCACGACGAGCAGCAGGACCGTGATGGCCAGCAGCCGCGCGCGCAGCGAGAGCCCGCGCAGCCGGGCGATCACGGCTTCGGGCGGCGCAGGACGTAGCCGACGCCGTGCACGGTGTGGATCAGCTTGGGCGAGTCGCCGGAGTCGAGCTTGCGGCGCAGGTAGCTGATGTAGGTGTCGACGATGCTGGTGTCGCCCGCGAAGTCGTAACGCCAGACGTGGTCGAGGATGCTCGCCTTGGGCAGGACGCGGCCCGCGTTGAGCACGAGGTGGTGAAGGAGCCTGAACTCGGTGGGCGACAGGCGTACCGGCCGCCCGGCTCTGGTGACCTGGTGGCCGTCGGGATCGACCTCCAGGTCGCCGACCACCAGCGTGTGGTCGCCGGCGCCGGTGCGCCGCAGGATGGCCCGGATCCGCGCCAGCAGCTCCTCCAGGTCGAACGGCTTGGTGACGTAGTCGTCGCCGCCCAGCCGCAACCCGTTGATCTTGTCGGTCTTGGCGTCGCGGGCGGTCAGGAAGAGCACCGGCACCGGCCGGCCGTCGGCCCTGGGCAGGGCGCGCAGCCGGCGCAGCACCTCGAACCCGTCGAGGTCGGGCAGCATGACGTCGAGCAGCACCAGGTCGGGCGGCTCGCGCCGGGCCTCCTCCAGCGCCTGGACGCCGTCGGCCGCCGAGCCCACCTCGAAGCCCGCGAAGCGCAGCGTCGCCGACAGCAGCTCTCTGACGGTGGGCTCGTCGTCGACCACCAGCAGCCGCTCGGCCAAGTGAGCCACCTCCCGAGGTCCAGGGTATTCAGGCGTCCCGGTTCCTGAACCGGGCGAAGGCCACGGCCACCATGACCGCGACGAAGGTCACGACGATCCCGTACGCCACCGGATCCGGCAGCACCGACGACCCGTAGATCGCCTTGAAGGGCGCAGCGTTGGGCCAGAACGATTCGACGAAGCCCCCCACGGCGGCGGGCATCACGTCCGACAGCGCGGGCAGCAGCAGGAAGGCGACGGCGATGTTGACCGCGGCGGCGGTGCCGCGCAGCAGGAAGCCGAGCGCCAGGCCGAACAGCGCGATCAGCGTCAGCACGACCGGCCCGATGAGCAGGAAGCGCATCGCGGCCGGCTCGCCCGGCATCGCGGCCGGCACGCCGTTCGACGCCAGTGTGCTCTGCCCGACCGTGAACATCAGCACGACCGACGCCACGCTCACCGGCAGGGCGGTCAGCACCGTCATGCCCGCCTTGGCGGCCAGCAGCCGGCTGCGCCTGCCGACCGCGGCCATGCTCGCCGCCATGGTGCCGGAGCCGTACTCGGAGGAGACCACCAGCACCCCGATGCCGGCGATGAGCAGCTGGACCAGGAACACCCCCCGCATGCCGCTCTCGACGGGGGAGAAGTCGAGCTGCTCCTGCGGGGTGGAGGTGACGTAGTCGGTGACACCGGCGTTGCCGAACATCCAGCCCAGGAACGCCGACATGGCGACCGCCGCCACCGCCAGCACCATGGTGGCCCGGACGCTGCTGAACTTGGTCCACTCGGCCTTGAGCACCGGGGTCTCAATCATCGGGCCGCTCCGTACTCGACGGCGTCGCGGGTCAGCTCCATGAACGTCTCCTCCAACGAGGGGCCGCGGGCGCTCAGCTCGTGCAGGGTGACGTTCTCGGCGGCGGCCAGCCGGCCGACGTCGGGCGCGGTCATGCCGGTGACCAGCAGCTCCCCGGAAAGGCCCGGATCGACGCGGGCGCCCGACAGCTCCAGCCGCCGGGCGAAGGAGCCGGCGTCCGGCGTGCGGACCACCACCAGCTGGTCCGACCCGGTGAAGTCAGCGATGTCGCCCTCGGCGAGCAGCCGTCCCTTGCCGACCACCACCAGCCGGTCGGCGGTCATCGCCATCTCGCTCATCAGGTGGCTGGAGACCAGCACCGTACGCCCCTCGGCCGCCCACCCCCGCATCAGCGTGCGCGCCCACCGCACGCCCTCCGGGTCGAGCCCGTTGACCGGCTCGTCGAGCAGCAGCACCGGCGGGTCGCCCAGCAGCGCGGCGGCGATGCCCAGCCGCTGGCCCATGCCCAGCGAGAACCGGCCCGCCCGCCGGTCCGCCGCGTCCGCCAGCCCGACCAGGTCGAGCACCTCGCGCACGCGGGTGTCCGGGATGCCGTTCGTCTGGGCGAGGAAGAGCAGGTGCTTGTACGCGGACCTGTTCGGGTGCACGGCGGAGGCGTCCAGCAGCGAGCCGATCGTGTGCAGCGGGTGCCGCAGCTCGCGGTACGGCCTGCCCATGACCGTGGCAGAACCGGACGTGGGCAGGTCGAGGCCCAGGATCATGCGCATGGTCGTGCTCTTGCCGGCGCCGTTGGGGCCGAGGAAGCCGGTGACGAGGCCCGGCCGTACGGTGAAGGTGAGATCATCTACGGCGGCGTGCTCGCCGTAGCGTTTGGTCAGTCCATTGAGCTGGATCATGCGACCCAGCCTGCGGCGGCCGTCTGGGGGCGTTCTGAACGGTTCTGTGAGTTCTCTGTGAGCGCGGACGGCCCCACATGGTGACGTGGTGACCGCCCGCGCGGAACCCACAGAGAATTCTCAGGCGGCGGCCCTGACCGGCTGGGGCTCGGGCTCGGGCTCCGGCAGGTGGGTCACCGTGGCCGGCTCGCGGCCCGGGAGCAGCCGCGACGACAGCGCGATCAGCAGCCCCAGGAGGACGCCGATGCCCAGCGCCGTACGCAGCCCCGCGGCGTCCGACAGGAACCCGATCACCACGGGGCCGAGCAGCAGCCCGGCGTACCCCATGGCGCCGGCCTGCGCGATCGCAGGACCAGGCGTGCCGGTCGCGGTGCCCGCGAGCGACAGCGTCAGCGGCGAGATCGTCGCCACGCCGAGCCCGACGAAGAACATCGCCGCCACGGCCACCACCGCCGCGGGAGCCAGCAGCACGACCGCGAAGAACCCGGCCGTCGCCACCCCCGACACGGTCAGCATGCCGCGCACCCCGAACCTGACCCGCAGCCGGTCACCGGTCAGCCGGGCGATGAGCATGCCCACCTCGAACACCGGGTAGCCGAGCGCCGCCACGGCCTCGGGCGCGCCCAGCTCGTCGCGCAGGTAGAGGCCGTTCCAGTCGGCCACCGTGCCCTCGACCATGAACGCGAAGAACATGATCGCGCCCAGCAGGTAGACGACCGGCGGCAGGCGGCGCCGCCCTTGCGCGGGGGTCTCGACGGCCGGCGGCTCAGGCAGGTACGTGCGGCCGAGCAGCACCATGACCGGCAGCGAGAGCAGGCCGATCAGCGTGACGTGCACGGTGAACGGCAGCCCGGCGGCGATGGCCAGGGCGCCCAGCGCGCCCGCCGAGATGGCGCCCACGCACCAGCCGGCGTGCATGCCGTTCATCAGCGGCCGCCGGTACGCCTGCTCGACGGCCGAGCCCTGGGCGTTCATGGCGACGTCCATGACGCCGAAGGCCATGCCGAACAGCACCACGGCCGTCAGCAGCAGCGGCAGGTCGGGGGCGAGGCCCACGCCGAACAGGCTCAGCGCCGTCAGAGGACCACCTGCCCGCAACACCGCCCTGCTGCCCACGCGCGCCATGACGCGGCGCATGGACTGCATCGTCACCAGGGCGCCCAGGCCCCATGCCAGCAGGATCGTCCCGACCATGGCCTCGGACAGGCCGAGTTTGTCGGTCAGGGCGGGGATGCGCACGGTCATCGTGCCCACCATCAGGCCGGCAAGGACAAAGGTGAGGACCGCCCCGTGACGGGCACTCCTCAGCTCGCGGGTCATAAGGCCACACCTCACTGAAGTCGTACGTGTTCTTGGTCATGCGTCAGAGCGCGCCGGATCGTTCCGGCACGCCGAGCGCCGCACCGGGAGCCGGTGCGGCGCACGTCAAAGGGGCGCCGTCAAGGCGCCCTGCGGGGGGAGGGGGAAGGTGCCCGGAAGGGGCGTCGGCTCAGCCGGGGGTGAGCAGCGCGGACAGGCGGCGTTCGAGAGCCTGGAGGTCCTCTTCGCTGTTGAGCTCGGGGTCGTGGCTCGCGACGTCCCACAGCCCTTCACAGGCCAGCCGGACGATCTGCGCGGCCAGCGGATCGGGCTCGTCGCTCAACCCCTCGCGGTGCCATCGGGCCATCGCCTCGCGCAGCGGAGCGAGCAGGAACAGGTTGCCCGACGCCCCCGTGACGACGGCCCACCGTCGCAGGCGGCCGGAACGTACGGCGGCCAGCGTCGCGCCCAGATAGCGCTCGGTGTAGGTGGCACCCGGCTGGGCGGCCACGAGCTCGTCGAAGTCGTCGATCAGCCGCTCCACCATGCCCCTGATCAGGTCATCCTTGGAGCCATAGTGATAGAGCAGGCCGCCTTTGCTCACGCCCGCCCGTTCGGCCACCGCGGCCAGGGTGAGCGCGGTCGAGCCCTGGTCGCAGAGGAGCTCCTCCGCCGCGTCCAACAGCTCGTCCCTTCGCATGCCTTAACTGTACCGTCCGGACGGTACAGTCGCAAACGAGATACCCTGGGCGGGTGACCAGACCGTCGGCCTATCTTGATCATGCAGCCACCACCCCCATGCTGCCCGAGGCGATCGAGGCCATGACGGATCAACTCAAACGCGTCGGAAATGCTTCCTCGCTGCACGCGGCGGGTCGCCAGGCGCGCAGGGTGGTCGAAGAGGCCCGGGAGACGATAGCCGACGCGCTCGGCGCCCGGCCCAGCGAGGTCGTCTTCACCTCCGGCGGCACCGAGGCCGACAACCTCGCCATCAAGGGCCTCTACTGGGCGCGCCGCCCGCGCCGCCGGGTGCTCATCAGCTCCGTCGAGCACCACGCCGCGCTCGACCCCGCCCACTGGCTGGCCGACAGCCAGGGCGCCGAGCTGGAGCTGCTCGAGGTCGACGAGCTCGGCCGGGTCCACCCCGAGACGCTGCGCGCCGCCATCGAGCGCGACCCCGACGACGTCGCCATGGTCAGCATCATGTGGGCCAACAACGAGGTCGGCACCGTCCAGCCGGTCCACGTGCTGGCCGCCATCGCCCACGACCACGGCATCCCGTTCCACAGCGACGCCGTGCAGGCCGTCGGGCAGCTGCCGGTGTCGTTCTCCGGCTCGGGCGCCGACGCGGTCACCATCAGCGGCCACAAGGTCGGCGGGCCCATCGGGGTCGGGGCGCTGCTGCTGGCCAGGGGGGTCACCCCGGTGTCGGTGCTGCACGGCGGCGGCCAGGAGCGCGACGTGCGCTCAGGCACGCTCGACGCGCCCGCCATCGCCGGGCTCGCCGCCGCCGTCTCCGTCGCCGTACGCGAGCAGGAGACCCTCGCCCGCCGTCTGTCGGCGCTGCGCGACGAGCTCATCCTGCGCGTCCGCGACGCCGTGCCCGACGTGGTGCTCAACGGCGACCCCGACGACCGGCTGCCCGGCAACGCCCACTTCTCCTTCCCCGGCTGCGAGGGCGACGCGCTGCTCATGCTGCTCGACGCCAAGGGCGTCGAGTGCTCCACCGGGTCGGCCTGCTCGGCCGGGGTGGCGCAGCCGTCCCACGTGCTGCTGGCCATGGGCGCCGACGCGGCCACCGCCCGCGGCTCGCTCCGCTTCACCCTCGGCCACACCTCCACCCGCGAAGACGTGGACCGCCTGATCGAGGTGCTGCCCGCCGCCGTCGAACGCGCCCGCCGCGCCGGCCTCAGCTGACTTCCCCGCCTCAACCGGTCCCGCGCCGGCCTCGGCCGACCCCGCGCCGGCCTCAGCCGGCCCCGCCTCAATCAGCCCCGCGCCTGCCTCGGCCGACCCGGTCTCAACCGCTCCCGCGCCTGCCTCGGCCGGCCTCCCGCCCCAGGCTCAGGTCAGGAAGGGGGCGATGGCCGTCCAGGCCGGGTCGTGGGCGACGTCGACCCGCGGCTTGCCCTCGTCCCAGCCGGCGGCCAGCTCCTCGGCGTGGGTGACGGCGTCGCCCGCAGGGTCGGCGTAGACGTGGACGACGCGATGCCCCTCGGCGCTCAGGTGCACCGCGATCACCGCCTCGTCGCGCCGCTTGGCCAGCCGCGCGGCCAGGCGCTCCTCGAAGTCGCGCAGCGCGGTCACCGAGTCGCCCGCGGGCAGGCCGTTGTCGTCGCGGTGCGCGTACGGGAGCGTGATCGCGATGTGCCGGTCGCAGAGCGGATGATCGACGGGACGCAAGGGATAGCGGACGGTGGCCACCAGCGCGGCGCCGCCGCCGGTCTGACCCTCCATCAGCACCCACTCGTCCTCGCCGGCCCCGCCGGCCCCGCCGGCCCCGCCGGCCACGTCGGCGACGACGGCGGGCAGGTGGACGGCCGCGACGGCGTCGATCGGCTCGAACGTGACCGCCGTGATCTCGCCCACCCACCGGGCGACGTCGTCCTCGCCGAGCAGCCAGTCGAGGGCGAGCAGCGCGCTCTCCAGCCGGGTGTCCTCGTCGAGCTCGCCGAAGATCGGGTGGTAGGCGGCGACGTCGACCCGGGCCTGGTTGCGCGGCACCCGCAGCCCCAGCGTCAGCTTGTCGAGCCCGAACGTCAGCCCGCCCACGTCGAGGGCCAGCTCGCCGGCGCGCGGATTGGCCTGGCGCGACGGGTGGAACTCCCACAGCAGGTCGGCGGGCGGCGCCCCCTTGACCCAGCGGTGGGCCAGCGAGCGCAGCTCGGCGTCGCCGGCCGCGGTCACCACGAGGGCGTGCGCGGCCTCCTTGCCGGGCGCCACCTCCCAGACCAGCCCCGGATCGATCGCGGAGACCGCGGGAGCCAGCAGCTCCTCGAGGTCGCCGGTCTCGCCGGATGCCACCAGTGAGTCGAGCCGCGGCCTGGTCTCCTGCCACCACGTCCAGAATCCGGCGATGGCCTCGCCCTGCCGGCCCGCCCCTTCGTCTGCGTCTTTGCGCCCGAACAGTCGCATGGCCGAATCCTTCCAGACCGAGCCCATGGTCGCGCACTCCCGGCCGGACAGTACGCTGGAAGCGTCATGGGACTGCGAGTGCTTGCCGCCATGTCGGGCGGCGTCGATTCAGCGGTGGCCGCTGCCCGCATCGCGGAGGCAGGTCACGACGTCACGGGTGTGCATCTCGCGTTGTCGGCCAACCCCCAATCCCATCGCACGGGGGCCAGGGGCTGCTGCACGATCGAGGACTCCCGTGACGCGCGCCGCGCGGCCGACGTCATCGGCATCCCGTTCTACATCTGGGACATGGCCGAGCGTTTCCAGCGCGACGTGGTGGAGGACTTCGTCGCCGAATACGCAGCGGGCCGCACGCCCAACCCGTGCCTGCGGTGCAACGAGAAGATCAAGTTCTCGGCGGTCCTCGACCGCGCGCTGGCGCTGGGCTTCGACGCGGTCGCCACGGGCCACCACGCCAGACTGGTCGACGGCGTGCTGTCGCGCAGCGTCGACGAGGGCAAGGACCAGTCCTACGTGCTGGGCGTGCTCACCCGCGAGCAGCTCGGCCACGCGATCTTCCCGCTGGGCGACTCCACCAAGGCCGAGGTGCGCGAAGAGGCCGCCCGGCGCGGCCTGACCGTGGCCGACAAGCCCGACAGTCACGACATCTGCTTCATCGCCGACGGCGACACCCGCGGCTTCCTCGCCGAGCGGCTCGGCTCGGCCGAGGGCCCGATCGTCGACCAGAGCGGCGAGGTGGTGGGCAGCCACCAGGGCGCCCACGGGTTCACCGTCGGCCAGCGCAAGGGCCTGCGCATCGACCGCCCGGCGCCCGACGGCCGGCCCCGCTACGTGCTGTCCATCGAGCCGGTCTCCAACACGGTCACGGTGGGCCCGCGCTCGGCGCTGCAGGTCACCACGATCGTCTGCGGCCGCCCGGTGTGGAACGGCCCGTCCCGCTTCGACGATCTGACCGTGCAGCTCAGGGCGCACGGCGAGGTCTATCCCTGCCGGCTCGACGAGACCGGCGGCGGGCTGACCATCGAGCTCGACCGGCCCGCCACGGGCGTCGCCGCCGGGCAGGCCGCCGTGCTCTACTCCGGGCCGACGGTCATCGGGTCGGCCACGATCATGTCGGCTAGCTGATCGTCACCGACTCGCCGACCGGGATGCGGCGGATGTCGGCCTGCTGCTTGTCGGCCTCCATGCGCAGCCAGTTGTCCACGAGGCCGAGGCCGATCTCGCCGTAGAGGGCGTCGTGCGTCGAGTACGCCCGCGCCGGCCGGAGCTTGCGCAGATATTCCACCACCTCGCCGAGCTTGAGCCACGGAGCACTCGTCGGCACCAGCAGCGTGGGCACCTCGACGCCGGGGTCGGTCAGCGCGTCACCCGGGTAGAACACCTCGTCGTCCAGCAAAAAACCGACATTCTGGACGATCGCCATGTCGGGGTGGTTGAAGGCGTGCCACTCGCCGAACACCTCGACCCTGAACCCGGCCGCCTCGAAGCCGTCACCCGCGCGGACGACCTGGACCTTCCCCGGCACCTCGGTCAGCCCGGCCGCGACGGCCTCGCACGTGTAGATCTCCAGGCCGGGCGATGCCGCCTTGAGCTTGTCGACGTCCACGTGGTCGGCGTGCTCGTGCGTGATGAGCACCGCGTCGGCGCCGTCGAGCACCGGGCCCTTCGTGAACGCGCCCGGGTCGATGACCAGCACCTTGCCGTTCTTCTCCACGCGTACGCAGGCGTGGTCATGTTTCGTGAGCTTCATGCGACAGAGCCTACGCTTGTGCCCATGTCTACTGAGCCCGTGTCCACATGGGAAGCCTCAGGGGTCGGCTCGCACCCCGGCACTGATCATCTCGAGGCTGTCAGGGTCGTGTTCGGAGAGGTGCCAGGGCTGCCGTACCTCCCCGAACTGCCCGCCAGGGGCGTCGGCGCCGACATGGTCGGACGGACGGCGGCGCTGCTCGTCGACCTGCCCGTCGAGGTGCAGCCGTCGGGCTGGCGGCTGACCGACCGGCCGGGGCGCGACCACCAGCGGGCCGTCGATCATCTGCGGCGTGACCTCGACGGGCTGGAGGAGGTCGGCCACGACTACGCGGGGCCGCTGAAGCTGCAGGTCTGCGGGCCGTGGACGCTGGCGGCGACGATCGAGCTCAAGCACGGCGACAAGATGCTCTCCGACGCGGGCGCCGTACGCGACCTGACGGCCTCGCTGGCCCAGGGGGTGGCCGAGCACTGCGCGGAGGTGCGCAGGCGGCTGCCCGGGGTGACGGACATCGTGCTGCAGCTCGACGAGCCGGGGCTGCCTGGGGTGCTGGCCGGCACGGTGCCGACGGCGTCCGGGTTCGGGCGGCTCGCGGCGGTCGAGGAGTGGCGGGTGGAGGAGTCGCTGCGCTCGTTCGAAGCCGCGGTGGTGCACTGCTGCGCGCCCGGGGTGCCGTACGCGCTGCTGCGGCGGGCCGGGGTGCGCGGCGTGTCGGTGGACGCGTCGCTCATGCGGCGGCGCGATGAGGACGAGCTGGGCGAGCTGTTCGAGGCGGGGATGACGCTGTTCATGGGCGTCGTGCCCGGCAGGGACACCCGGCTGCCCGACGTGGGCGTGGTCGCCAAGCCGGCCGTCGAGCTGTGGCGGCGGCTCGGGTTCGCCGCCGACCGGCTGGCCGGGCAGGTCGTGCTGACCCCGGCGTGCGGGCTCGCGGGCGCGTCTCCCGCGTACGCGCGGGCGGCGCTGGCGGCGTGCAGGAGGGCGGCTCAGGTGCTGCGTGACGATCCCGCGAACCAGGGCGGCTGAGCCATGGTTTTGTCGGTGGTCGGCGGTAGCGTTTGCTCAGGTCGTCGTACGGAAGGAGACGCTGCGTGAGTGAGCCAGGCGCCGAGGTCGAGGGCGTGCCGGTGGCCGCGCTCAAGCGGCATGCCGAGCTGAGTGATCTGGTCGAGGACGCGCGCTGGCGCTACTACGTGCTCGACCAGCCCACGGTGAGCGACGCCCAGTTCGACGAGTGGTTCAGAGAGCTGCTGGCGCTGGAGGAGGCGCACCCCTCGCTGCAGACGCCCAAGTCGCCCACCCAGAAGGTGGGCGCGCCGGTGTCGGGCGACTTCGCGAAGGTCCAGCACCTCAACCGCATGGAGAGCCTCGACAACGCCTTCAACGCCGACGACATGCTCGCCTGGATGCAGCGGGCCGAGCGCCTGGCCGAGGGCGACCCTGGCCCCTATCTCTGCGAGCTCAAGATCGACGGGCTGGCCATCGCGCTGGTCTACCGCGACGGCAAGCTGGAGCGCGGCGCCACCCGCGGCGACGGCCGCACCGGCGACGACGTCACGGCCAACGTCCGCACGATCAAGGGCATCCCCCACCGGCTCAAGGGCGACGACGTGCCGAGCCTGGTCGAGGTGCGCGGCGAGGTCTACATCCCGGTCGAAGACTTCCAGAAGCTCAACGAGCAGCTCGTCGAGCAGGGCAAGCCGCCGTTCGCCAACCCGCGCAACTCCGCGGCCGGCACGCTGCGGCAGAAGGACCCGCGCATCACCGCCCAGCGGCCGCTGCGCATGCTGGTCCACGGCATCGGCGTGTGGGAGGGCGCGGCGGAGCCGCGCGCCCAGTCCGAGGTCTACGACCGGCTGCGCGAGTTCGGGCTGCCGGTCAGCGACCTCTACAAGGTCGTGCCGGGGCTCGACGAGGTCAACGAGTTCATCGAGCACTACCGCGTGCACCGCCACGACCCGCCCTACGAGATCGACGGCGTCGTGGTCAAGGTCGACGACTTCCGCACCCAGCGGGAGCTGGGCTCCACCTCGCGGGCGCCGCGCTGGGCGATGGCGTACAAATATCCGCCCGAAGAGGTCAACACCAAGCTGCGCGACATCCAGGTCGGGGTCGGGCGCACGGGGCGGGTGACGCCGTTCGGGGTGATGGAGCCGGTGTCGGTGTCCGGCTCGACGGTCGAGCGGGCCACGCTCCACAACGCCGCGATCGTGAAGAAGAAGGGCGTGCTCATCGGCGACACGGTGGTGCTGCGCAAGGCCGGTGACGTCATCCCCGAGATCGTCGGCCCCGTTGTGCCGCTGCGCGACGGGTCGGAGCGCGAGTTCGTGATGCCGACCCACTGTCCCGAGTGCGGCACGCTGCTGGCCTACGAGAAGGAGGGCGACGCCGACCTGCGCTGCCCCAACGCGCGCGGCTGCCCCGCGCAGATCCGCGAGCGGCTGTTCTTCGCCGCCGGGCGGCGCGCCCTCGACATCGACGGGCTCGGCTACGTCGCGGCCACCGCGCTCTCCCAGCCGCTGCCGCCGCAGGAGCCGGTGGTGCGCACCGAGGCCGACCTGTTCGACCTGACCCTCGATCGGCTCATCCCGATCAGGTCGGTGGTGCGCGACCAGGAGACCGGGCTGCCCAAGATCGACCCGAAGACGGGCCAGGAGAAGGTCGTCACGTTCTTCTCCAACATCAACGGCGAGCCCAGCCAGAACGCGCTGCGGCTGATGGAGGAGCTCGAGCGGGCCAAGCAGTCCTCGCTCGCGCAGGTGCTGGTGGCCCTGTCGATCCGGCACATCGGCCCGCCCACCGCCCGCGCGCTGGCCGACGCCATGCGCTCGATCGACGCGATCATGAACGCCTCCGAGGAGGAACTGGCCGCCGTCGAGGGCATCGGGCCCAGGGTGGCGGCCACGATCAAGGAGTGGTTCGAGGTCGACTGGCATCGCGAGATCATCGAGCGGTGGCGGGCGGCCGGGGTCCGCATGGAGGACGAGCCCGCGCCCGAGAAGGGGCCGCAGACCTTGGAGGGCCTGACCTTCGTGGTGACCGGCACTCTCGAGGGCTACACCCGCGACACCGCGGCCGACGAGCTGACCAGCAGGGGCGGCAAGGTGTCCAGCTCGGTGTCGAAGAAGACCTCGTTCCTGATCGCGGGGGAGAACGCGGGCTCGAAATACGACAAGGCGGTCGATCTCGGGGTCCCCATCCTCGACGGCGCCGGCTTCGAGGTGCTGCTGAAGGACGGCCCCGAGGCAGCGGCCGAGGCCGCCACCAAACCCGAGTCCTGACGGAGGTAGTGGGAGGGGGTTCGTTCGCGGGCGCGGGCGGGCCCCCTTTCGCTTGCTGGACCCCCTTTCGGCGCGCCGTCTACAAGACCGACCCCGACACGCGCGTCACCCACGCCGCTCAGGGGGAGTGGGAGGGGGGTTGCTCGCGTCCGCGGGCGACCCCCTTTCGCTTGGCTGATCCCTTGCGGCACGCCCTCTACAAGACAAACCCAGACCTGTGTGTCGCGCCCACGCCGCTAGCAGGGCTAGGGGAGCGCGTCCCGAGCGGGTTTTCGGGTTGCTGGGTTGTGCGGTTGGCGGTCTTTTTCGGGGGTGTGGGGTGCCGGGTCGGGTCCGGCTGGTCGTCGTAGTGTGCTCGGCTTGCTACAGAGGGTGCTTTTTGGGTATATGTCGGAAAGGAGAAGTGACGGAACGTACGCGCTTGGTTTCGCGAAGTGGGGTGAAGGTCGTACCCTCCCATAGTGACCTAATGGGGGTTCTGTTACCGATGACTGACCCAACCGACACCCGCGACACCGGACCACGCGTCGGCACGCCGCTGTGGGGCTATCTCGCGGGCGTCACCGTGATCGGCTTCACCGGCCTCGTGGTGGCCATGCTCCGGCTCGACCCGTCCGGCCTGGTGGAGCTCGCCCGCACCCCGCTGTTCTGGGTGCTGGCGGTGCTGGTGATCCTGGGCGAGCTGCGGCCCGTCATGGTGTCGTCAGCGACCGCCGTGGGCGGCACGTACCCGTCCACCATGTTCACCTTCGCGGTGCTGCTGCACCTCGGGCTGCCCGTGGCGGTCCTCATGCAGGCCGTGGCGGTCACCATCAACGGCGTGGTGACGCGCAAGTCGTGGCATCGGGTCATGTTCAACATCGCGCAGTCCTCCCTGGCGCTGATCGCGGCGGCCGTGGTGCTGGGGACGTTCGGCATCGTGCCGAGCCCGGCCGTGCCGTGGGTGCCGAGGGGCGGTGACCTGCTCGCGATCGCCCTGTCCGGGCTCGCGTACTTCCTGGTCAGAGGCGCCCTCGTGTGCAGTGCCGTCGCGCTGCACGAGCGGCGCTCGCTCGTCCGCGTGCTCAGGGCCAGCGTCGGCCCGCAGGGCCTGGTCTACATCGGCCTGCTGGGCCTGGCGCCGCTGGTGGTGGTCGTGATGAGCCATTCGCCGGGGCTCGTCCCGTTGTTCGTGGCGCCGCTGGCCGCCGTCTACTTCACCGCCACGCTGTCCCTGCGCCGCGACCACCAGGCCATGCACGACGAGCTGACCGGCCTGCCCAACCGCAAGATGCTCGTGGTCAGCACCGAGGAGGCGCTGGCCGAGGTGCGCCACGACGAGCGCGTGGGGCTGTTCCTCCTCGACCTCGACCGGTTCAAGGAGGTCAACGACACGATGGGCCACCCGGTCGGCGACCGGCTGCTGCAGCTCGTCGCGCATCGGCTCACCCATTCGGTACGCCCTGGCGACGTCGTGGCCAGGCTGGGCGGCGACGAGTTCGCCGTGCTGCTGCCCTCGATCAGGGACGCCCACGCGGCCAGGGAGGTCGCGGCCCGGCTGCGCGCCGCCCTGACCGAGCCGGTACGCCTGGAGGGCATGACGTTCGACCTCGACGCCTCGGTCGGCATCGCGCTCTATCCCGACCACGCGCCCGACTTCGAGCTGCTGCTGCAGCGGGCCGACGTGGCGATGTACCTGGCCAAGGAGGGACGTACGGGCGTCGAGCTCTACCAGCCCGACAAAGACCGCAACTCACCCGAACGCCTGACCCTGCTCGGCGACCTGCGCCGCGCCATCGACAACCACGAGCTGCGCCTGCACTACCAGCCCAAGGTGGCGCTCGGCACCGGCGACGTGCAGGGGGTCGAGGCGCTGCTGCGCTGGCGGCACCCCGTGCACGGGCCCGTGTCGCCGGCCGACTTCGTGCCGCTGGCCGAGCAGTCGTACCTGATGCGGCAGCTCACGGCGTACGTCATCGAGGAGGCCCTGCGGCAGGCCGCGGCCTGGTGGCACACCGGGCTGCGGGTGCAGATCTCGGTCAACATCTCGGCCCGCGACCTGCTCGGCTCGGCGCTGCCCGAGCAGCTCGAGGTGGGCCTGGCGAAATACGCGCTGCCGCCGGCCGCCATCCAGCTGGAGGTCACCGAGCGCATCCTGACCGGCGACCAGGCGTACACGCAGGAGACCATCAAGGCGCTGGCGGCGCTCGGCGTGCCGCTGGCGCTCGACGACTTCGGCACCGGCTACTCCTCGCTCATCCGGCTGCAGCGGCTGGCCGTCTCCGAGGTGAAGATCGACGCCTCGTTCGTCCGCCGGATCGCCGAGTCGGAGGACGACTACCGGATCGTCCGCTCGATCGTCGACCTCGTCCGCTCGCTGGGGCTGCGCTCGGTGGCCGAGGGCGTCGAGTCGGACGACGTCGCGATGCGGCTGGTCGAGCTGGGCTGCGACGTGGGGCAGGGCTGGCTGTTCTGCCAGCCGATGCCGGCCGACGAGACCGCCGTCTGGCTGCGCGACAGGACCGGGGGATCGGTGGAGTACGAGTACCAGCCGGAGGTCAGCTCCGCCTGACCGGATAATGCGTTCAGGGCTGCTACGTCAAGACCCCTAGGATGGCAGTGTCCAAAGACTCCATCCACGAAACGGGTTCAACGACTCATGTCCGCCATAACCCGCGACGAGGTCGCACACCTGGCCCGGTTGTCCAGGCTGGCGCTCACCGACGACGAGCTCGATCACTACGCCACCCAGCTCGATGCGATCATCGAGTCGGTCGCGAAGGTGGCCGAGGTCGCCGCCGAGGATGTGCCGCCTTCGTCGCACGCGCTTCCGCTGACCAATGTCTTCCGTGCCGACGAGGTGCGACAGTCCCTCACGCCCGAGCAGGCGCTCTCCGGCGCGCCCGCCGTCGAGGACGACCGCTTCCGGGTGCCGCGCATCCTCGGGGAGGAGGCATGAGTTTGATCCGCAAGACCGCCGCCGAGCTGGGCTCGATGATCGCCGCCGGTGAGGTGTCGGCCGCCGAGGTGGCCGAGGCGCACCTCGACCGCATGGCCGCGGTCGAGCCCAAGGTCCAGGCGTTCCTCCATGTCGATCGGGAGACGACGCTGGAGCAGGCGCGGGCCGTGGACGCCCGGCTGCGCGCGGGCGAGAAGCTGGGGCCGCTGGCCGGCGTGCCGATCGCCCACAAGGACATCTTCACCACGCGCGACATGCCGACGACGGCCGCGTCCAAGATCCTTGAGGGCTGGCAGCCGCCCTACGACGCCACCGTCACCGCCCGCCTGCGCGAGGCCGGCCTGGTCATCCTGGGCAAGACCAACCTCGACGAGTTCGCCATGGGCTCCTCGACGGAGAACTCCGCCTACCAGGTCACCCGCAATCCGTGGGACCTGTCCAAGGTGCCCGGCGGGTCGTCGGGCGGGTCGAGCGCCGCCGTGGCCGCGTACGAGGCGCCGCTGTCCACCGGCACCGACACCGGCGGCTCCATCCGGCAGCCCGCCTCGGTCACCGGCATCGTCGGCATGAAGCCCACCTACGGCGGATCGTCGCGTTACGGCCTGATCGCCTTCGCCAGCTCGCTCGACACGCCGGGCCCGTTCGCCCGTAACGTGCTCGACGCGGCGCTGCTGCACGAGGCGTTCTCCGGCTACGACCCGATGGACTCCACCTCCATCGACGCGCCCGTGCCCTCCGTGGTCGAGGCCGCCAAGCACCCCGACGTCGCGGGCATGCGCATCGGCGTGGTGAAGGAGTTCTCCGGCGAGGGCTACCAGGCGGGCGTGCTGGCCCGCTACCACGAGGCCGTCCAGCTGCTGGAGTCGCTCGGGGCCAAGGTCGTCGAGGTGTCCTGCCCGTCGTTCACGACCGCGCTGCCGGCCTACTATCTGATCGCGCCGTCCGAGTGCTCGTCCAACCTGGCCCGCTTCGACGCCATGCGCTACGGCCTGCGGGTCGGCGACGACGGCACCCGCAGCGCCGAGGAGGTCATGGCGCTGACCAGGGCCGCCGGTTTCGGTCCCGAGGTCAAGCGGCGCATCATGCTCGGCACGTACGCGCTGTCGAGCGGCTACTACGACGCCTACTACGGCCAGGCCCAAAAGGTGCGCACGGTCATCGCGCGCGAGTTCGAGGCCGCCTACCAGCAGGTCGACGTCCTGGTCTCGCCCACCACGCCGACCACGGCCTTCCCGATCGGCGAGCGCGCCGACGACCCGATGGCGATGTACCTCGCCGACCTGTGCACCATCCCGTCCAACCTGGCGGGCAACGCGGCCATGTCCGTGCCGGTCGGCCTGGCCGACGAGGACGACCTGCCGGTGGGCCTGCAGATCATGGCGCCGGTCCTGGCCGACGACCGCTGCTACCGCGTCGGCGCGGCCGTGGAGCAGGCCCTGGAGAGCCGCTGGGGCGGCGGCCTGCTGGCGAAGGCGCCGGAGCTGGCGTGACACGCGACGATCTGAAACTGAGGACCTCACCATGACTGCCGGTACGCTCATGCCGTACGACGAAGCGCTCGAGCGCTTCGAGCCGGTGCTCGGCCTTGAGACGCATGTCGAGCTGGGCACCAGGTCGAAGATGTTCTGCGGCTGCAAGACGACCTTCGGCGCTCCGCCCAACACGCAGGTCTGCCCCACCTGCCTGGCGCTCCCCGGGGCGCTGCCGGTGGCCAACGCGCAGGCCATCGAGTCGACGATCCGCATCGGCCTGGCGCTGAACTGCTCGATCGCCGAGTGGTGCCGCTTCGCCCGGAAGAACTACTTCTATCCGGACATGCCGAAGAACTACCAGATCTCCCAGTACGACGAGCCGCTCTGCTTCGACGGCTACCTCGACGTCGAGGTCGACGGCCAGACGATCAGGATCGGCATCGAGCGGGTGCACCTGGAGGAGGACACCGGCAAGTCCACCCACGTGGGCGGTGCCACCGGACGCATCCACGGGGCCGACTACTCGATCGTCGACTACAACCGCGCCGGCATCCCGCTGGTCGAGATCGTCACCAAGCCCATCCCCGGCACCGACCGGCTCGCGCCCGAGGTCGCCAAGGCGTACGTCACCGAGCTGCGCGAGATCATGCGCTCGCTGGGCGTCTCCGACGTGCGCATGGAGGAGGGCTCGCTGCGCTGCGACGTCAACGTCTCGCTGATGCCGCGCGGTTCGTCCGAGTGGGGCACCCGTACGGAGACCAAGAACGTCAACTCGCTGCGCAGCGTCGAGCGGGCCGTGCGGAGTGAGATCGAGCGTCAGGCGGCCGTGCTGGCCGACGGCGGGACGATCATTCAGGAGACCCGCCACTTCCACGAGGACACCGGCACCACCACGTCCGGCCGGTCCAAGGAAGAGGCGCAGGACTACCGCTACTTCCCCGAGCCCGACCTGGTGCCGATCGCGCCCGACACGGCGTGGGTGGCCGAGCTCAAGGCCGCGCTGCCCGAGCTGCCGTCGGTCAAGCGCAAGCGGTTGCAGACCGAGTGGGGCCTGTCCGACCTCGACATGCAGGCCATGCACAACGCCGACGCGATCGAGCTGGTCGAGGCCACGGTCGCGGCCGGCGCGCCGGCGGCCGACGCGCGCAAGTGGTGGATGGGCGAGCTGGCGCGGCGGGCCAACGAGAACGCCGTCGCGCTCGCCGACCTGCCGATCACGCCCGAGCAGATCGCCCGGGTGACCGAGCTGGTCGCCTCCGGGGCGCTCAACGACAAGCTGGCGCGTGAGGTGCTCGAAGGCGTCATGGCCGGCGAGGGCGGGCCCGACGAGGTCGTCGAGCGGCGCGGGCTGCGCATCGTCAACGACGAGGGCGAGCTGTCCGCGATCATCGACCAGGTGATCGCCGACAACGCCGACGCGGCCGACAAGGTCCGCTCCGGGAAGGTCGCCGCCGCCGGTGCGCTGGTCGGTGGCGTCATGAAGGCCAGCAGGGGCAAGGCCGACGCGGCCAGGGCCCGGCAGCTCATCCTGGAGAAGCTCGGCGTCCAGGAGTGACCCCTGACAGGAAGGCGCCGCCACGTCGGCGGCGCCTTCCTGTCGTTCACGGTTTCCCGCCGTTTGTGGCTTGGCGCGCCTGGGTGGCGCGGGTGGCCGGGCCGGCATGGCCGCCGGCGGCGGCGCAGCCTTCCGTCAGGGGCGGTTGGTGCGGCGGGTGTACCAGGTTCTGAACAGTGGGGTCAGTAGGGCGAGTACGGATAGAAGCAGCAGGGCGACGGCGACCGGGCTGCGGATCAGGACGGTGACGTCGCCGGCGCCGATGGCCAGGGCGCGGCGGAGCTGGATCTCGGCCATCGGGCCCAGGATCATCCCGATCACCGCGGGCGCGACCGGCAGGCCGAAGCGGCGCATGGCGTAGCCGAGCAGGCCCAGGACGTACAGGACGAAGAGGTCCACGATCGTGGCGTTCAGGGCGTAGACGCCCAGCGCGGCGAACAGCACGATCCCGGCGTACAGGTACGGCCGAGGGATTCGCAGGATGCGCGCCCACAGCGGCGCCAGTGGCAGGTTGAGCACCAGCAGCATCACGTTGCCGACGAACAGCGACGCGATCATGCCCCACACCAGCGCCGGGTTGTGGTCGAAGAGCTGCGGTCCGGGCTGGAGGCCGTACTGCTGGAAGGCGGCCAGCATGATCGCGGCCGTGGCGGACGTCGGCAGGCCCAGCGTGAGCAGCGGGACCAGGGTGCCGGCCGCGGAGGCGTTGTTGGCCGCCTCGGGCCCGGCGACCCCCTCGATCGCGCCCTTGCCGTACTCCTCCTTGGCGACGCCCTTGGCCAGGCGCTTCTCTGCCGCGTACGACAGGAAGGTCGGGATCTCGGCACCACCGCCGGGCAGCGCGCCGAACGGGAAGCCCAGCGCGGTGCCGCGCAGCCACGGCAGCCACGAGCGCCGCCAGTCGGAGCGTCCCATCCAGGCCCGGCCGACCGGCACCACCTCGGGAGGGGCGTGCCGCAGGCGGGAGGCGACGTACAGGGCCTCGCCCAGGGCGAACAGGCCGACCGCGACGATCACCACGTCGATGCCGTCGAGCAGCTGCGGGATGCCGAGCGTGAGCCGCGCCTGCCCGGTCTGCTGGTCGATGCCGATCAGCCCGATCACCAGGCCGAGGCCGAGCGAGGCGAGGCCGCGCACGATCGAGCGGGACAGTACGGAGGACACGGCCGTGAAGGCGAGGATCGCCAGCGCGAAGTAGTCCTCGGGCCCGAAGGAGATCGCGAAGGCCACCACCGCGGGCGCCGCCACGACGAGCAGCGCCGTGGCGATCGTCCCCGCCACGAAGGAGCCGATGGCCGCGGTGGCGAGGGCCTGCGCCGCCCGCCCGCGCCTGGCCATCTTGTTGCCCTCCAGCGCCGTGATCATCGAGGAGGACTCGCCCGGCGTGTTGAGCAGGATGGAAGTGGTCGAGCCGCCGTACATGCCGCCGTAGTAGATGCCGGCGAACATGATGAACGCGCTGGTCGGCGGCACCGTGAAGGTGATCGGAAGCAGCAGCGCCACGGTCATCGCGGGCCCGATGCCGGGCAGCACGCCGACGAGGGTGCCGAGGGTGACGCCGATGAGCGCGTACAGGAGGTTGACGGGGGTGAGGGCGGCGGCGAAGCCGTCGAGCAGGAGCTGGAACGAGGTCACCTCAGATCAGCCCCTCCAGCGGCCCGCCCGGCAGCGACACGCCGAGCCCCTTGACGAACAGCAGGTACGTCGCCACCCCCATGACCACCGCGATCCCGGCCGCGCGCAGCTTGTGCTCGGCGCCGAGCGCCACGGACAGGCCGAAGAACAGCAGGCTCGCGCCGATGATCCAGCCGAGCACGTTCAGCAGTGCGGCGAAGGCCAGGAAGATGCCGCTGACCAGGCCGAGGCTGCGCCAGTCGGTGGGCGCGTCGGCGTCCACGTCCTCGCTCTCCTCGGGGTCGGCGCGGCCGCCGCGCAGCACGTCGGCCACGTAGAACAGGCCGATGAGCACCATCGCGCCGCCCACCAGCATGGGGAAGAAACGCGGCCCGATGCCGAGCTGGGAGGCCGCGGCCGACACGTCGAGCGTGCCGACCACGACGAGCACGCCCAGCACCAGCACCACGACCGCCAGCCCGAGCTCGGGCCGCCACCGGCGAGCCATCAGGAGACGAGCCCCATCTCGGCGATGATGGCCTTGACCCGGGTCTGCTCGGCGGCGAGGTAGTCGGCGAACTGCTGCCCGGTCTGGAAGGAGTCGATCCAGCCGTTCTTGGCCACCGCGTCCTTCCACGGTTGCGCGTCGTGCATCTTGGTGACCAGGTCGGTCAGGGCCTGCTTGTCGGCGTCGGAGAGCCCGGCGGGGGCCACGAAGCCGCGCCAGTTGGACAGCTCGACGTCCAGGCCGGCCTCCTTCAGCGTGGGGGCGTCCAGGTCGGGCAGCCGCTCGCCCGCGGTGACGCCCAGCGCCCGGAGCTTGCCGGACTTCACGTGCTCGGCGAACTCGCCCACGCCCGAGATGCCGGCGCTGACCTTGTTGCCGAGCAGCTCGTTCAGCGCCTCGCCGCCGCCGGAGTGCGCGATGTAGTTGACCTGCTTGGGATCGACGCCGGCGGCCTTGGCCATCAGGCCGGCCACGATGTGGTCGGTGCCGCCCGCCGAACCGCCCGAGATCGACACCTTCGCCGGGTCGGCCTTCCAGGCCGCGACCATGTCGGCCAGCGACTTGAACGGGGACTCGGCCGGGACGACGACGATCTCGTACTCCTCGGTCAGCTTGGCGATGGGCGTGGTCTCGGCCAGCGAGACCTTCGACTTGTTCTGCTCGATGGCGCCCACCATGACCAGGCCCATCGTCATCAGCAGGTTGCCGTTGCCCTTCTCACCGGCGAGCTGGGCCAGGCCGATCGTGCCGCCGGCGCCCGGCACGTTGTACACCTCGATCTTGCGCTGCGGGTCGGCGGCCTTGAGCGCCTGCTCGGCCACGCGGGAGGTCTGGTCCCAGCCTCCGCCCGGCGCGGCGGGGGCCATGATGCGCAGCGTGGCGTTCGCGGACGTGCCGCCGCCCGTGTCGCCGCAGGCCGTCAGCGCGCCGAGGGAGAGTGCCGCGAGGGCGGCGAATACGCGCAAGCGCATGATCACTCCAAGGGGGATCTCACAGTCGTCAGGACTGGCATGGTGAGGTCCGTTCCCCGTCCCCGTCGAGCCTTTGCGTGGTTGCCGTCGTAGTGGTCGTATTGGTCGCGACCCGGACGTGACCTCCGTTTGTTTCCATGTGCAGGGTGAGACGGGTTCGTGACGCCTCCCTCGGGACCCAGCTGTTCGCGCTCCAGATGGTGATCGTGCTGCTCGCCGTCGGGGGCACGGCAGGCGTGTGGGCGGAGCACACCCGCGACCAGCTCGACGCGCTGCACGAGCAGCGCGCCCTGGCGATCGCGCAGTCGGTGGCCGCGCTGCCGCAGGTACGCGAGGCGTTCGAGCTGGAGCACCCCGAGAGCGTGCTGCAGCCGCTGGCGATGAGCGTGCAGCAGGAGACCGGCGCCGACTACGTGGTGATCGCCAACACCGCCCAGCGGCGCTACGCCCATCCCAACGCCTCGCTGATCGGCAAGCGGTTGTCGACCGACGGCAGCACGGTCCTGCGTACCGGCAGGAGCTGGGTCGGCACCGAGACGGGCACGATCGGCACCACGGTCAGGGGCAAGACACCCATCAGGGACGAGTACGGCGAGATCATCGGCCTGGTCTCCGTCGGCGTGCTGGAGACCACGGTCCTCAGCCAGCTCTCCGACGCCCTGCCGCCGCTCATCTGGACCGCGCTGGCGGTGCTGCTCGCGGGGCTGGCGCTGGCGGCGTTCATCACGGCGCGGGTGCGCAGGCAGACGTTCGGGCTGGAGCCGCGCGAGATCGGCGCGCTGCTCGAGCAGCGCGAGGGCGTGCTGCACGGCGTCAAGGAGGGCGTGCTCGCCCTCGACATGGACGGGCGCGTCACGCTGGTCAACGACGCCGCCCGCGAGCTGCTCGGCGACGTCGGAGAGGACCTCACCAGGATGGCCGTCTCGGACCGCATGCGGGACGTGCTCGGCGGCGCCGACCCCGGCGCGGACCGTGTCGTGCTGCACGGCGAGCGGGTGCTCGTGCTCAACCGCACTCCCGTCTGGGTACGCGGCCGCCAGCTCGGCTGGGTGGTCACCCTGCGCGACCGTACGGAGCTGGTCCGCCTGGCCCGCGAGCTGGACGACACCAGCAGCGCCACGGAAGCGCTGCGGGCGCAGGCGCACGAGTTCGCCAACCGCATGCACACCGTGGTCGGCCTCCTCGAACTCGGCGAGCACGAGGCCGCAGTCGGTTTCATCACCCGCAGCACTCACCACACCAACGCCATCGACCTGCGCGAACGCGTCCAGGACCCGACGCTCGCGGCCCTGCTCATGGCCAAGTCGGCCGAGGCGGCCGAGCGCGGGGCCAGGCTCGTGCTCTCCGACGACTCCTCGGTGCCCGAGGGCGTGCTCGGCGACCCGCGCGACGCGGTCCTGGTGGTCGGCAACCTGGTCGCCAACGCCATCGACGCGCTCGACGGCGCGGAGGGCACGATCGAGGTCTCGGTGCGGGCCGAGGCGGACGGCTTGCACGTGCGGGTCGGCGACTCGGGGCCGGGCATCGCGCCCGAGCTGGTGGGGGAGGTCTTCAGGGAGGGCTTCACCACCAAGGCCGCCCACTCGGGGCCGCGCGGGCTGGGGCTGGCGCTCACCAGGCAGGCCTGCCTGCGCAGGGGCGGATGGGTGCGGGTACGCAACAGCGGCGGCGCGGTCTTCACCGCCCTGCTCCCTGCGAGGGCCGCCTCGTGAGCGGCTGCACGGGCGAGGGCCGCCTCGTGAGCGGCTGCACGCTGGTCACGGCGAGGGCCGCCGCGCTGCTTCCTGAGAGGGCCGTCTCATGACCGGCCGGGACCTCCGCGTCCTCGTGGTGGACGACGACTTCATGGTGGCCCGCATCCACAGCGGCTACGTGCGCCGGGTGCCCGGCTTCGACGTGGTCTCGGTCGCCCACAGCGGCGCCGACGCGCTCGCCGCCGCGAAGGAGCTGCGGCCCGACCTGGTGCTGCTCGACATCTACCTGCCCGACATGTCGGGCCTGGAGGTGCTCAAGGCGCTGCACGACGTGGACGTCCTCATGATCAGCGCGGCCCGTGACGTGCCGACGGTCAGGGAGGCCATGCGGGGCGGGGCGGTCAACTACCTCATCAAGCCGTTCACCGCCGCCGCACTGACCGAGCGCCTGCGTCAGTACGCCGCCACCCGCGAACGCCTGACCGCCATCGGCCCCGAGGCCCGCCAGGACGACGTGGACCGGCTCTTCGGCGTCCTGCCGTCCGCCGCCCCCATGCCGAAGGGGCTGTCGCCGGCCACTTGCGCGCTGGTCGCCGACACGCTGCGGGAGGCCGGCGGTGATCTGTCCGCGGCCGAGGCCGCCGAGCTCACGGGCCTGTCGCGGGTCAGCGCCCGGCGCTATCTGGAGCACCTGTGCGGGGTCGGCCAGGCCGAGTTGCGGCCCCGTTACGGCACCGCTGGACGGCCCGAACATCGCTACCGGTGGCTAGGTTGACACACTTCCGTAGCCATTTCCCGTGACATATGCGGATCTGCGTGCCTTACTGTTGCCTGAGACTTGGCTGCGGACCGGGAGGAGATTGAGGCGTGCGAAACGCCGGACCGATCGAATCACCGACCGACCCGTTCGCCTCGGTGCCCTTACCCACGTCGGGCGTCTCCAGGAAGCCGCGGATCGAAGGGCTGCCCCCCGGGGTCTCCCGCGACATCTTCGGCCCGCAGGAGCGTCAGGAGTCCCGACCGGCCCAAGGCCCGAGCGCCGCGGGCGGTACGCCGGGCAAGGGCGGGCTGCCACCGGCCGCTCCGCCGGCCCAGCCCTGGCCCATGGCCTCCGAGAAGGAGCCCGCGCAGCCCGCGCCAGTCTTCGGGACGCCGCAGCGCCCGTCGTCGTACGAGCCCGAGCCGCCCCGCCGCCGCCGGCTGCTGCCCGCGATCATCTCGCTGGTCGTGATCCTGGCCGCGCTCGCTTATGTGGTGCCGGCCGTGCTCATGTCCGGCTCCGTGCTGCGCGGCACCCGGGTGGCCGGGGTCGACATCGGCGGGCTGACGGTGACCAAGGCCGCCGACAAGCTGCGTGCCGAGCTGGCCAGCAAGCTCAGCAAACCCGTCATCGCCGACATCGGCGGGCAGAAGGAGACGATCCAGCCCGACGAGGCAGGGCTCGAACTCGACGTCGTCGGCACCATCGGGCAGGCGCCCAGCGGGTTCCCCACGCCTGAGGAGGTCTGGCGGGGGCTCACCGGCACCACCGACCTCCCGCCGAAGATCACCCTGGACGCCGCCCAGCTCACGCGGACCGTCGAAGGGCTCGCCGGGTCCGTCGACAAGCCCGCTCGCGAGGGGCGCATCACGTACTCGGGGCTGGAGCCCCAGGCGCGGACGCCGGCGAACGGGGTGCTGCTCGACCGCGAGGACGCCGTACGCAGGATCGGCGCCGCCTTCCTCAGCGGCGGCGGGTCCGTCGTGCTCACCGTCCGGCCGGCCAAGCCCGTCACCAGCTCGGGGGCCGTCGAAGAGGCGCTGACCAAGGCCAGGGCCGCCGTCGCGGCGCCGCTGACGCTCACGCTCGGGCCCAAGCAGGTGCAGATCCCGCCGGCCATGATCGCCGCCAACCTCACGTACGGCGTGGACGGCGAAGGGCGGCTCGTGCCCCGGTTCAACGCCAAGGCCGTGCTCGAACAGGTCGAGGGCAACCTGGTGGACGCGGCGCAGCAGCCGCGTGACGCCACGTACGAGATCGTCAACGGCAGGCCCGTCCTCGTGCCGTCGCGGCCCGGGCGGGGCGTCAACGACAAGCTGCTCGCCAGGGACGCGGAGAAGGTCTTCGACCAGGGCGGCAGCCGGGTCGTCGCGGTCCGGCTCGGCACCGTCGCGCCGACCGTCGAGACCTCCCGCATCGAAGGGCTCGGCATCAAGGAGATCGCGGCGTCGTTCACCACGACGTTCGACTGCTGCCAGCCGCGCGTCACGAACATCCAGCGCATGGCGCAGAAGCTCGACGGGTACGTGGTCAGGCCGGGCGAGACGTTCTCGCTCAACGACGCGCTCGGGGAGCGGACCGTCGAGGACGGGTACGTCCAGGCCGGGCAGGTCGTCGGCGGGCGCACGGTCAACGTCGTCGGCGGGGGCGGGGCGCAGTTCGCCACCACCATGTACAACGCGGCGTACTTCGCCGGGTTCGACGACGTCGAGCACCAGCCCCTGGACTACTTCTCCTCGCGCTTCCCCGCCGGCCGCGACGCGACCCTGCTCTACCCGGAGCCCGACCTGAAGTGGCGCAACGACTCGGAGAACGGGGTCCTCATCAAGACCGCGTCCACGCCGACGTCGGTGACCATCACGCTGTGGGGCGTCAAGCGCTACGACAAGATCGAGGCCGTGGAGTCGGAACAGCGTGCCTTCACCCCGTTCCGCCGCGAGGTGAGCTCCGCCCCGGACTGCGTCCCGACGACCGGCGAACAGGGCTTCACCATCGACGTGACCCGCGTCTTCCACAAGGACGGCAAAATCCTCAAGAAGGACAAGAAGGTCACCACCAAGTACCGCCCCCGCCCTCAAACCGTCTGCACCCGCTGACGGCGTGCGGGAGGACCTCAGCTCTCAAGGGGCTGAGGTCCTTCCGGCATGCGGGTGGGCTGCGGCACCCCTCGGTTCGCCGGCCCGTGGCGCGGGCTGAGCTCCTCTTGGGGTGGGATGCGCAGCACCTGGGCCAGCGGGCCATGACAGGGACCTGGGGTTCTCCGCGCGGAATCGGCCCTGCGCGGAGGTGGTGTGCGGCCGCTTGGGTGGAGGATTGCAACCCGCCTCGCGCTTGAAGACCTGGTGCCACGCCCATCAAAGGGACCTCGGCCCGCACATTGGTCCACACCTGACCTGTGAAGGACCTCGGCCCTTGCGATGGGGAGACAAGGATGGTCCCCCAGTGCGTGAAATGGGGGGATTGGCGGGTTCAGGGGGTGTTTGTGGGGGAAGGGGCGGGGACCGGCCGTTCCAAGGGTGTGGAGGTTAGGGGTGCTCGGGTCAGGTGGGGGGCAGGGTCATGAGCCGGTCGTCGCCGGGGTTCGGGGAGCCGCGGCCGTCCTTGTTGCTGGTGCCTATCCACAGGGTGCCGTCCGGGGCGGACGCTACCGCGCGGAGGCGGCCATAACGGTCGGTGAAGTGGGCGGTCGGGGTGCCGGCGGAGCCGTCCTGGCTCAAGGGGATCTGCCACAGACGCGCGCCGCGCAGGGCGCCGACCCACAGCGAGCCGTTCGCGTAGGCCATGCCAGAGGGGGAGGCGTCCGAGGTGGGCCAGGTCAGGATCGGGTTGATGTAGCGCTGGTCGGAGCCGCGGCCCTCGACCTCGGGCCAGCCGTAGTTGCCGCCTGGCCTGATCAGATTGACCTCGTCCCACGTGTTCGCGCCGAACTCCGAGGCGTAGAGCCGCCCGGACGGGTCCCAGGCGAGGCCCTGGACGTTGCGGTGGCCGTAGCTGTAGACGAGGGTGCCGAACGGGTTGCCGGGCGCGGGAGCCCCGTCCACGGTCATGCGCAGGATCTTGCCCCCGAGCGAGTCGCGCTGCTGCGCGAGGTCGTCGTCCCCGACCTCGCCGGTGGTGGCGTACAGGTGGCCGTCGGGTCCGAAGGCGAGCCGGCCGCCGTTGTGGATGCCGCCCTTCGGGATGTCGCGGACGAGCAGGTGCTCGTCGGTGAGCGCGTCGCCGGCGAGGCGGTAGCGCACGATGCGGTTGTCGGTCTCGGCGGTGTAGTACAGGAAGACCTGGTCGTCCTTGACGGCGACGCCCATCAGCCCGCCCTCGCCGTCGGGCCGCGCCTCCCGGACGGTGGCCAGCTCGGTGACCCGGCCGGCGGGCGTGACACGGAGCAGCCGGGCGGTGTCGCGCTCGGTGACGAGCGCGTCGCCACCCGGCAGGTACGCGATCCCCCACGGCACGGACAGCCCGGTCGCGACGTCCTTCGGCTCGCCGGGGGCGGCGGCAGCGGACACCGCGGCCGTGGGCAGCACCTCCCCGTCACCCGCGGAGCACGCGGTCAGGACGGCCAGCAGCATGATCGTCCAGAGCTTCCTCATGTGTTCCATCCTGCCCCCGGAGTCGTAAGGTTCTCGGCATGAAGACCTGGGTTCCGTCCGATTCGGTGGCAACTGCGCTTTCCGACCTTCCCGGCGTCGAATGCGCCGTTTATAACAGCAAAGTCCCGATGCCGGATGGCGTGGAGGACGTCGAGGTGTGGGTGCCGCCCCTGGTGACCGTGCCCGACGTGCCGGGGACGCTGGCGAGGATGACGTCGTTGCGGCTGGTGCAGACGGTGACGGCGGGCGTGGAGCCGTACCGTCCGCACATGCCGGAGGGCGCGGTGCTGTGCAACGCGCGCGGCGTGCACGACGCGGGCACCGCCGAGTGGGCGGTGGGCGCGATGATCGCGGTGCTCAGGGAGTTTCCCGGTTTCGTGGACGCGCAGCGCAGGGGCGAGTGGACTTATCACCACACCGGCGTGCTGGCCGACTCGCGCGTGCTGATCGTCGGCTACGGCTCGATCGGGTCGGCGCTGGAGCGGCGACTGGAGGGGTTCGAGGTGGAGGTCGTCAGGGTGGCGAGGAGGGCGCGCGACGGCGTGCACGCCATGGACGAGCTGCCCGCCCTGCTGCCCGAGGCGGACGTGGTGGTGCTGCTGGTGCCGGCCACCCCCGACACCGCCGGCATGGTCGACTCCTCGTTCCTCGCACGCATGAAGGACGGCGCAGTGCTGGTCAACGCGGCCAGGGGCGGGATCGTCGACACCGACGCCCTCCTCGCGGAGCTGAAGACGGGCCGGCTGCGCGCCGCGCTCGACGTGACCGCGCCCGAGCCGCTGCCCGAGGGTCACCCCCTCTGGAGCGCGCCCGGCGTGTTGATCACGCCGCACGTCGCGGGCAGCACCCCCGCGTCCGAGCGGCGGACACTGCGTCTCATCCGGGCTCAGCTGGAGCGCTACCTCGCCGGCGAAGACCTGGTCAACGTCATAACCGACGCGTACTGAGAGGATCCCGGAACGTGGCTGGTCCGTGACCTTCGGTGCGTACGGTTACGTTTGCAGGGAGTTCCTGACTCACTGTCAAGGAACTCTTGGCGGCAATTGGTCTGTCTGGTTATCAGATCGGTGACGACATCGGCGTTGTCACCACCCGCGCACCTTCGACCGCACACACTGGCAAAGGTGATCGGCCGGGCTTCGGCGGTCGCGGGTGCAGAGTTCGAGACGGGATGGGCAACGACTGTGATCCGCTGGCGTGATCCACGGGTGCCGCCGGCCGCCGCGGCGGTGGCAGGCGCGGTGGCGTTCGCCGCCGTCCTCCTGGCGCAGACCCCTGCCACGATCACCGGCGCGATCGCCGGTGGGCTCGCGGCGCTGATCGCCGCCGCCTCCCTGCTGATCGCCTCGGTACGACAGGCCGCCACGCACCGCCCCTCGGCGGCGGGCGCCCGCTGGATGGGCGGCGGCGCGGTCATCTGGGCCGCGGGCGTCATCCTGCGGCCGTTCACCGACGGCTTCGTCGTCAACTTCGCGGACCTGTTCGTCCTGCTCGGCACCGTGATCACGGCCGGTGGCGCGCTGATCGCCGCCGACCGCAGGTTCCCGGCCAGGACGGCTTTACGGCAGCTCACGGACTCCTACCTGTGCGCCGTCGCGCTCTTCCTCATCGGCTGGGTGATGGCGCTGCGGCACGTCTACGCCGACTCCGCCGACCCCGTCGGGTTCACCCTGGCCCTGCTGCCCCCGATGATCGCGCTGCTGGTGACCTGCTCCATGATCCCGTCGGTGGTCACCAGCAAGTCGCCGTCCTGGCTGCTCGGCCTGGCGGGGCTGGGCGTGCTGGCCACCATGACGGTGGCGGGGGTGGGCTCCGCCGTGGGCCGGCTGCTCGAAGGCGAGCCGCAACTGTGGAGCGTCATGCTCGCGCCGGTCGCGTTCCTGCTGCTCGCCGCGGTGCCGTGGGGCCCGAAGGGCAGGGCGGCGACCCGGCCGGCCATCGGCCACGCGGTCAGCCTGGCGCCGCTCGCGCTGGTCGCGGTGGCGGTCTTCACGATGCTGATCCACCAGATGGGCAGCCGTCCGGAGCCGCCGGTCGCGGGCGTCGCGGCGCTTGAGGCGTCGGTCGTGCTGCTCCTGCTGGTCCGCCTGTTCGTGCTCGCGGCCACCAACGTACGCCTGCGCGGCCAGGTCAAGCTGGGCCGCCGCCAGCTCATGGACCTCGCGGAGAGCACCGGCGACGTGGTGTTCACCTGCGACTACGAGGGCGTCGTCCGCGAGATCGGCGCCGGCGTCGAGGTGACGTACGGCTACGCGCCCGCCGACGTCGTGGGCGGCTCGATCTTCGACTACATCCACCCGGAGGACGTGCCGGGCATCCAGGTCGCCATGCGCGCCCTGACCCTCGACGACGAGCCGGCGGCGCCGGGCGCCTGCCTGATCGCCTGCCGTGTCCGCGCGGCCGACGGCACCTGGCGGCCCACCGAGTCGGTGGCCACCCGTCAGGTCGGCGGCGACGACCTGCTGCTGGTCACCACGCGCGACGTGAGCGACGAGGAGGCGCTGCGCAACCAGGTGGCCCACCTGACCTTCCACGACGGCGTGACGGGGCTGCCCAACCGCGCCTACTTCGAGGAGCGCACCAGAGAGGTGCTGTCGGGGCGCACGTCGGGCAACGTCGCGGTGATCTTCCTCGATCTCGACGGGTTCACCTCGGTCAACGACTCGGTCGGGCACGCCAGCGGCGACTACCTGCTCGGCCAGGCGGCCAGGCGGCTGCGCGGCGCCGTACGCGCGGACGACACGCTGGCCCGGTGGGGCGGCGACGAGTTCGCGGTGCTGGTGGAGACCGGGGGAGACGCGCAGGTGGCGGTCGATCTGGCCGAGCGGCTGGTCGGGGCGGTCTCGCAGGAGCCGTTCCGCGTCGCCGACCGCGACGTGGCGCTGACGGCGAGCGTCGGGGTGGCCTTCACCGAGGACGGCATGCCGGCCGGCGACCTGATGCGCAACGCGGATGTGGCCATGGCGCGCTCCAAAGAGCTGGGCGGTCGCCGGGTCGAGGTGTTCGCCGCGCAGATGCACGCCGACGTCGTACGCCGCCTCGAGCTGGCGGCCGACCTGCAGCGGGCGCTGATCGAGCAGCAGTTCGCCATCGAGTACCAGCCGGTGGTCGATCTGGCCACGTCGCGGGTGACCGCGGTGGAGGCCCTGGTGCGGTGGTGGCGCGGCTCGGTGTTCGTGCCGCCGGAGCAGTTCCTGGGCCCGGCCGAGGACACCGGGCTGATCGTGCCGCTGAGCGAGTGGATCCTGCGCGAGTCGTGCAGGGAGGTGGCGGCCTGGCGGGCCTCGTCGTGGGACATCGGGCTGTCGCTGAACCTGTCGGCCCGGCAGATCATGGCGCCCAGGTTCGTCGAGACGGTGGAGGAGGCGCTGCGCGAGAGCGGGCTGCCCGCCTCGTCGCTCACGCTCGAAGTCATCGAGGAGATGCTGGTCGAGGACGCCGAGGAGACGATCAAGCGATTGTCGGAGCTGCGCTCGCTGGGCGTGCGGCTGGCCATCGACGACTTCGGCACCGGCTACGCCTCGCTGGCCTTCCTGCGCCAGCTCCCCGTCGACATGATCAAGATCGACCCGTCGTTCGTGTCGGGGCTCGGCAAGGACGACACGCTGACGCTGCTCACCCGCACGATCGTGCGGCTGGGGCACGACCTGGGGCTTATCGTGGTGGCCGAGGGGATCGAGCGTCCTGAGCAGCTCGAGCTGCTGAAGCAGATGGGCTGCACGCGGGGACAGGGCTTCCTGGTGGCCCGGCCGATGGCGGCGCGCGGGGTCGACTCGCTGATGCGGACGAGTCTCACGGTTTGAGACATGTGTCCACCAAGTTGACACTGGGGCGTTCGGAGCGGCTATGGTGTAAGCCATGCTTCGCAGTGAGATTCTCGTAGTACTTCGCCGGCGCGCAGGCCGATAGCGAAGCACGACGACCTGCGCGCCGCCCCAGACCCGCCGTTCCGGCGGAGAGGGGCATTTTTTATGTCCTTAAGCGAGTAGCCACGCAAGGAACGAGCCGATGACCGAACGGATGACAGGTGCACAGGCCCTGGTCAGGGCGCTGGAGCACGTCGGAGTCGACACAGTGTTCGGGATCCCGGGCGGTGCCATTCTTCCGGCCTACGATCCTCTCTACGACTCGACCAAGGTCCGGCACGTGCTCGTACGCCACGAGCAGGGTGCGGGTCATGCGGCCGAGGGCTACGCGCAGGCCACCGGCAGGGTCGGGGTGTGCATGGCGACCAGCGGTCCTGGCGCAACGAACCTGGTGACACCGATCGCCGACGCGTTCATGGACTCGGTGCCGATCGTGGCGATCACCGGACAGGTGGCCGCGCCGATGATCGGCACCGACGCCTTTCAGGAAGCCGACATCTCCGGCATCACCATGCCGATCACGAAGCACAACTTCCTGATCACCGATCCCGCGGACATCGCCCGTACGATCATGGAGGCCTTCCACATCGCCTCGACGGGGCGGCCCGGCCCGGTGCTGGTGGACATCTCGAAGGACGCGCTGCAGGCCGAGACCACGTTCAGCTGGCCGCCCACCATGCAGCTGCCCGGCTACCGCCCGGTCACCAGGCCCCACTCCAAGCAGATCCGCGAGGCCGCCAAGCTCATCGCGGAGGCCCGCAGGCCCGTCCTGTACGTCGGCGGCGGCGTCCACAAGGCCGGCGCGGCGGCCGAGCTGCGTCAGCTCGCCGAGCTGACGCACATCCCGGTCATCACCACCCTGATGGCCCGCGGCACGTTCCCCGACAGCCACCCGCAGCACATGGGCATGCCCGGCATGCACGGCAGCGTCGCGGCGGTCGGCGCGCTGCAGAAGTCCGACCTGATCATCGGCCTGGGCGTGCGGTTCGACGACCGGGTCACCGGCAACCTGTCGTCGTTCGCGCCGCACGCGAAGGTCGTGCACGCCGACATCGACCCGGCGGAGATCTCGAAGAACCGCCACGCCGACGTGCCGATCGTGGGCGACTGCAAGGAGGTCATCAGCGACCTCGTCTCGGTGATCCAGGCGTCCGGCCAGCAGGGCGACTACGACGAGTGGTGGACGCTGCTCAACGGCTACAAGGAGACCTACCCGCTGGGTTACGAGCAGTTCGAGGACGGCTCGCTGGCCCCGCAGTACGTCATGGAGCGCCTGAGCGCCATCGCGGGCCCCGACACCTACTACATCGCCGGCGTCGGCCAGCACCAGATGTGGGCCTCGCAGTTCATCCACTACGAGAACCCCGGCACGTTCATCAACTCCGGCGGCCTCGGCACGATGGGCTTCGCCGTCCCGGCGGCGATGGGCGCGAAGATGGGCCGCCCCGACGCCACGGTGTGGGCCATCGACGGCGACGGCTGCTTCCAGATGACGAACCAGGAGCTGGCCACCTGCGCCCTGGAGGGTGTGCCGATCAAGATCGCGGTCATCAACAACGGTAATCTCGGCATGGTTCGTCAGTGGCAGACCCTGTTCTACGACGAGCGCTACTCCAACACCGACCTGCAGACGGTCCGGCGGATCCCGGACTTCGTCAAGCTGGCCGAGGCCTATGGCTGTGTGGGCCTGCGATGCGAGCGTCCCGAAGACGTGGACGCCGTGATCAAGAAGGCCATGGAGATCAACGACGTGCCCGTCGTGGTCGACTTCGTCGTCCACCAGGACGCCATGGTCTGGCCCATGGTGGCCGCGGGCACGAGCAACGACGACATCAAGATCGCCCGTGACATGGCGCCGAAGTGGGAGAACGAGGATGACTAGGAGCGCGACGCGGTGCCCGCGCGGCGCACGAAGGAGAGGGAGCGAGCGATGAGCCGTCACACGCTGTCCGTGCTGGTCGAGAACCGGCCGGGTGTCCTCGCGCGCGTCTCCGCGCTGTTCAGCCGCAGGGGGTTCAACATCGACTCCCTCGCCGTCGGGCCGACCGAGCACGACGACATCTCCCGCATCACGATCGTGGTGAGCGTCGAGGAGCTGCCCCTTGAGCAGGTCACGAAGCAGCTCAACAAGCTGGTGAACGTGCTCAAGATCGTCGAGCTGGATCCGTCGCAGTCCGTGCAGCGCGAGCTGATGCTGATCAAGGTCAAGGCCGACGCGGAGAACCGCTCCCACGTGCTGGAGCTCGTCCAGCTCTTCAGGGCCCGCTGCGTGGACGTGGCGGCCGACGCCGTGACCATCGAGGTCACCGGCACCCCCGACAAGCTCGAGGCGTTCGTGAAGGTCCTCGAGCCGTTCGGGATCAAAGAACTCGTCCAATCGGGCATGGTGGCCATCGGCCGCGGCGCCCGCTCCATCACCGACCGGTCCCTCAGGGCACTGGACCGTACCGCCTGAAAGGTTTTAGCAAGTGACCGAGATCTACTACGACGACCAGGCCGACCTCTCGATCATCCAGGGACGTCACGTGGCCGTGCTGGGGTACGGCAGCCAGGGCCACGCCCACGCGCTCTCCCTGCGTGACTCGGGTGTCGACGTGCGCGTCGGCCTGCCCGAGGGCTCCAAGAGCCGCGAGAAGGCGGAGAACGACGGCCTGCGGGTGCTCACCCCGTCCGAGGCGGTCGAAGAGGCCAACCTCACGATGATCCTCGCGCCCGACCACATCCAGCGCGACCTCTACACCCAGCACGTCGCCCCCAACCTGGTGGAGGGCGACGCGCTGTTCTTCGGCCACGGCCTGAACATCCGCTACGGCCTCATCGAGGCGCCCGAGGGCGTCGACGTCTGCATGGTGGCCCCCAAGGGCCCCGGTCACCTCGTGCGCCGCCAGTTCGAGGCCGGGCGCGGTGTCCCGGTGCTCGTGGCCGTCGAGAAGGACGCCTCGGGCAAGGCGCTCGACCTCGCGCTGTCGTACGCCAAGGGCATCGGCGGCACCCGCGCCGGCGCGCTGCGCACGACGTTCAAGGAGGAGACCGAGACCGACCTGTTCGGCGAGCAGGCCGTGCTGTGCGGCGGCGTCTCCGAGCTGATCAAGGCCGGCTTCGACACCCTCATCGAGGCGGGCTACCAGCCCGAGGTCGCCTACTTCGAGTGCCTGCACGAGATGAAGCTGATCGTCGACCTCATGTACGAGGGCGGCATCTCCAAGATGTACTGGTCGGTCTCCGACACGGCCGAGTACGGCGGCTACACCCGCGGCCCGCGCGTGATCAACGACGAGACCCGGCAGGAGATGCGCCGCATCCTGGGCGAGATCCAGGACGGCACCTTCGCCCAGCAGCTCGTCAACGAGTTCGACAGCGGCCAGAAGGAGTTCAAGCGCTACCGCGAGGAGCTCTCCGAGGACGCCATCGAGAAGACCGGCGCCACGCTGCGCCCGATGATGAGCTGGCTCAAGGGCTGAGCCGGGCCGCGTCCGGCTGAGCGCGGCGGGCGAGGGGGAGCACCCCTCGCCCGCCGCGCTTTTTCGTGCCCGCCCACAGGAGGCCATGGAGAGGTAAAGTCGTCATGTGTCAGAAATTCCTTTCAGGTGTAAGAGAGGGCGCTATGACGATGCAAGCCATCCGTTACCGGGCTTACGGCCCGCCTGAGGTCGTCGAGCTGCACGAGGTGCCCGCGCCGGTGCCGGGCGAGGGCGAGGTGCTGGTCAGGGTGCGGGCCGCCGCGGTCAACCCGGGCGACTGGCACTTCATGCGCGGCAGCCCGTACGCCTTCCGCGCCGTCGCGGGGCTCACCCGGCCGAAGGCCCCCGAGCTGGGCAACGACTTCGCGGGGGACGTAGAGGCCGTGGGCAAGGGGGCCGGCGGGTTCCAGCCGGGCGACCGGGTCTACGGCTGCCGCAGGGGAGCGTTCGCCGAGTACGTCACCGTGCCCTCCGACGGGCCCCTGAGCGCCATGCCGGGCGGGCTGGCGTACGAGGAGGCGGCGGCCATCCCCACGTCGGGCCTGACGGCCTTACAGGCGCTGCGCGACAAGGGCGGCGTGCGGGAGGGGCACCGGGTGCTGGTCAACGGGGCGTCGGGCGGGATCGGCACGTTCGCCGTACGGCTGGCGAAGGCGTACGGGGCCGAGGTGACCGGGGTGTGCAGCACCCGCAACGTCGAGCTGGTCCGCTCGCTGGGCGCCGACCACGTCATCGACTACACCCGGCAGGACTTCACCACGTCAGGCCGGCGCTACGACCTCGTCCTCGACAACGTCGGCAACCACTCCCTGCGCGCATTGCGGCGCGTGCTGGCCCCGGGCGGGACGCTGGTCCCCAACAGCGGCGACGGCGACCGCTGGTTCGGCCCGATAGGCCGCCTGATCGTCGGACATCTCACGTCGCGGTTCGCGGGCCACCGCTTCGCCACGTTCCTCACCAGCGAGAACGCCGCCGACCTCGCCACCCTGCGCGAGCTGGCCGAGTCGGGCGCGCTCACCCCGGTCATCGGCCGCACGTACCCGCTGAGGGAGGCCGCCGCCGCGATCGCCCACCTGGAGGGCGGGCACGCGAGGGGCAAGATCGTCCTCCTCCTCTGAGACGGTATGCGCGCCGATATATCGTTCGATATAGCATCCGAGCCATGATGAACGCACGCCGCACCCCGGGCGGGCTCGGCCCGACAGGCCGTTTCTTCGGGCCGGGCGAGCTCCGCCTGGCCGTGCTCGCCCTGATCGCCGAGCAGCCCGGCCACGGCTACCAGCTCATGACCCGCCTCGCCGACCGTTTCAACGGCACCTACGAGCCCAGCGCCGGCTCCATCTACCCCACGCTCCAGCTCCTGGAGGACGAGGGCCTCGTCCGCGCCGAGCCCGCCGAGGGCGGGCGCAAGGTGCACCACGCCACCGAGGACGGCCTGCGGCTGGTCGAGGAGCAGTGGGAGGAGATCGAGCGGCTGTGGGGCCGCGCCGCCAGCAGGAGCCAGTGGGGGATGTTCGGCGAGCCTGAGGCCGCCGAGATCGTCGGCCCGGCCCTGCGCCTGGTCAAGGCGGCGGTGAAGACGCTCGCCCACGCCCACGGCGACCCGCGCGTGGCCGAGGGCGTGCTGGAGGTCTTCGTGGACGCCCGCCGCCGCATCGAGCGGATCGACGCCGAGCGGAGGTCGTCGTGAGCAGGCCGTTGGCACGCAGGCTGATCGACCGGTGGCTGGTCACCGGGCAGGTGGCCGAGACCGAGCAGGTCACGCCGCGCATGCGGCGGATCAGGATCGCGGTCGCGGCCGAGCTGAGCTGGACGCCGGGCCAGCACGTACGGCTGCTCGTCGGCCAAGGGGGCCCGCTGGGCGGCGTGCTGCGGACGTACTCGATCTGGGCGCACGACCCCGACCAGCGGTCGATCGATCTGATCGGCTACGACCACGGCGGCGACGCGCCGGGGACCGCCTGGATCAGGAACGCGGAGCCGGGGTGGGAGATCTCCTTCATGCGTCCCGAGGGGAGCTTCGTGCTGCGTCCCGAGGCGCCCTACCACCTGTTCGCGGGGGAGGAGACGGCCTCGGTGGCGTTCGGGGCGATGCTGCGGGCGCTGCCCGGGGAGGCCACGGCGTACGGCGTGGTGGAGGCCGAGAGCCCGGGCGACCATCTCCGGCTGCCCCGCGACCTGGCCGAGGTGTGCAGGAACGGCGCACCGGCGGCCTCGTCCCCGACCCTGCTGGAGGCGGTCAGCAAGCTGGACCTGCCGGACGAGCCCGGCGTCGCCTACCTCGCGGGGGAGGCCCGCACGATCCAGGCCGTCCGCGCCCACCTGGTGAACGAGCGCGGCTGGCAGCGCAGGGACGTGCGGACGAAACCCTTCTGGACGCCCGGCAGGAAGGGGCTGGACTGATCGGCACGTGACTTCTCCCCGGTGTCGCCATGCCCATGAGGCGTGATAATAATACCGGTATAGTTATCGCTTAGGAGGAGTCGTGATCGAGCTCAAGTCAGCCGGGGAGATCGCCGCCATGCGTGCGGCGGGCCGGGTCGTGGCCGCCGTGCACGCCGCCACGCGGGCGGAGGCCGGCATCGGGGTGACGCTGAAACACCTCGACGACGTGGCGCGGACCGTCATCGAGGAGGCGAAGGCGGGGGCGTCGTTCCTCGGCTACCACCCGTCCTTCGGCGCCACCCCCTACCCGGGCGTCATCTGCACCTCCGTCAACGGGGTGATGCTGCACGGGCTGCCGACGCAGTACCGGCTGCGCGACGGCGACCTCATCAGCGTGGACTGCGCGGCGTACGTGGACGGCTGGCACGCCGACGGCACGGTCAGCTTCACCGTCGGCACGCCGCGCGCCGAGGACCTCAAGCTGATCAAGGTCGCCGAGGAGACGCTCGGCGCGGGCATCGAGGCGGCGCGGCCGGGCGGCAAGATGGGCGACATCGGCCACGCGATGTCCACGGTCGGCCGGGGCGCCGGCTACGGCATGCAGAACGACTTCGGCGGCCACGGCATCGGCCGGGCCATGCACGAGTCGCCGTGGGTGCCCAACGAGGCCCGTCCCGGGCGCGGCCTGCGGCTGCGGCCAGGGCTGGTGATCGCGATCGAGCCCAGCCTGATGGCCGGGGGTGGCAACGACTACTACATGGCGGACGACGGCTGGTCGGTCTGTTCGGGCGACGGCAGCAGGAGCGTGCACGTCGAGCACACGGTCGCCATCACCGAGGACGGGCCGGTCGTTCTGACATGTCCGTGAAAGCCCGCTTGTACGATCTCCGCGGCCCCCGCCGCGCGGTCACGAATCGGCAAGCGTGAAGGCCGCTCGGGTTCATCGGGGCACACCTGCTCGTCAAGTGAGGTGATCTCCGGTATTCGTTCGGCCAGACGCCGTATTCGTCCTGGTCAACAGCGAAAATATGGGTGTTTGTCGAACTTGGGCGAGGGGCAGATCTTCCTCCGATAGCTACGGAGAGTAGTCGAGAGGTATCAGGGGGAAACACTATGTATCGCAAGGGACTCGTCCTGGCCGGGCTCGTCGGCGGGATGGTCATGTTCGGAGGTACCGCGCTCGCCGCGTCGCCCGTCGTCACGGCCGAGTCTTCTCAGACTCGCATCCTTCCTGGCCCGAACCACGGCAAGGACGATGCCAAGTGGGACTTCGGCGAGTGGAACAACTTCGGTGAGGACAACGACATCCTCGACCTGGACCTCCTGAACCAGCTCCTCTCCCGCGTGCTGAGCGGCTGACGGGACACGTACGAGGGGGCTCGCCCACTGAGGGCGGGCCCCTTCGCCATGCTCAGCCCCATGCTCACCCTTCGTACACGAAGGAAGCCTCGAACGAGTTGCGGGCGATCCTGTCGAGTTGGTCGTCGCTCATCCCCAGCTCCCTGCTCAGCGCCGCGTAGTTGTCCTCCACATAGCCGCCGAAGTAGGCGGGGTCGTCGGAGTTGACGGTGACGAGCAGGCCCTCGTCCAGCATCGCGGGCAGGATGTGGTCACGCAGCGACGGCACCACCCGCAGCCGCACGTTCGACAGCGGGCACACCGTCAGCGGGATGCGCTCGGCCCGGAGCCTGGCCACGAGCTGCGGATCCTCCATCGCCCTGATGCCGTGGTCGACCCGCTCGACGCGCAGCACGTCCAGCGCCTCCCACACGTAGTCGGGCCCGCCCTCCTCGCCCGCGTGCGCCACCCGGTGCAGCCCCTCGGCGGCGGCGATCTCGAACACCTTGCGAAACAACGACGGCGGATGGCCCACCTCCGCCGAGTCCAGCCCCACCCCGATGAACCGCTCACGGAACGGCAGCGCCGCCCGCAGCACCCGCTCGGCCTCCTCCGGCCCCCGATCGCGGAGGAAGCACAGGATGAGCGCGGCCGGCACGCCGCCGTCCTTCAGCGCCGCCGACAGCCCGCCGAACACCACCTCAAACGGCACGCCCCTGCTCAGATGCGCCTGCGGGTCGAAGAAGATCTCCGCGTGCCGCACCCCCTGAGCCGCCGCCCTGCGCAGGTAGGCGGCGGCCAGGTCGTAGAAGTCCTGCTCCGTGCGGAGCACGGCCAGGTTCTCGTAGTACACGTCCAGGAACGACTGCAGGCTCGTGAAGGAGTACCGCGCGCGGATGGCCGCCACGTCGTACGTCGGCAGCTCGATCCGGTTACGCCTGGCCAGCTCGACGACGAGATCGGGTTCGAGGGTGCCCTCGATGTGCAGGTGGAGTTCCGCTTTGGGACGCATGACACGAGTAAACCGGACCCGTCGGAGCGGAGGTATCGTGCGAACCTCTGAACTCTCACCCCTTGAGCTGGCATAACATCAGATTTCATGAGGCTGAGGGATCTGCTGGCACGCGAGGACCTCAGGCTGACGCTGGTGACCGGTGCCGACGCCCTCGACAGAGAGATCCTGCGCGCCTACCCGACCGACCTGCCCGATCCCCGCCGCTACCTGCGTACCGGCGACCTCGTCCTGACCAGCGGCGTCTGGTACGCCGAGCCGTCCGACTGCGAGCGCTTCGCCGACGCGCTGTGGGCGAGCGACGCCGCCGGCCTGGTCGTCGGCCTGATCGTGCTGGGCGAGCTGCCTGCCGAGCTGGTCAAGGCATGCGAGCTGCGCCGTCTGCCGCTCCTGCTGGCCGCGCCCGACCAGGCGTTCGGCGCGATCACGGAGGTGGTGACCGCCGAGGGGTTCGCCGCCGAGCAGCGCAGGGCCGAGCGGGTCAGGGCGCAGACCCTGCTCGACGTGCTCGGCCGCATCCCGCCCGGCGAGGTCTCCGCCCACCTGCGGCTGCTCGGCGCCGACCCGGGCCTGCCCACGGCGGCCATGGCGGTCACCCTGACCGGCGGGCCCGAGCTGGACCTGCCCGAGCTGCTGCACGAAGGGCTGGCCAGGAAGGGCCGTCACCTCGTCGTCGGCGGCACCCCGCACGAGGCGGTGGTGCTGGTCAACGGCCGGGCGTCACGCAAGAGCCTGGCCGACGAGCTGCGCGCCCTCATCGCCGCCCGTCCCGGCACCAGCATCGCGGCCGGCATCAGCGAGATGGCGGCCAGCGTCTCGCAGCTCGGCGAGGCGCTGGAGACGGCCAGGCGCGGCATGGAGTCGGCACGCAGCGGCCCAGGACCGGTCTCGATCATGTCGCTGGCCGACATCGACAGCTTCGACCTGCTGCTGGCCGCGCTGCCGGCGACCACCCGCCGCTCGTTCCGCGACCACCTGCTCGGCCCCGTCGAGGAGTACGACGCCCGGCACGGCTCGGAGCTGCTGCGCACGCTGGACACGTTCCTGGAGACGTGCGGCTCCTGGCAGCGCACCGCGGACGAGCTGTACGTGCACGTCAACACCCTGCGCTACCGGATGCAGCGCATCGAGGAGCTGACCGGGCGGCGCATGTCGTCGATGCGCGACCGTACGGACCTGTACCTGGCCCTGCGTTCAGGGCAGGGCTCAGGAGGGCAGGCGGCCCGCGACGACGCGGCCCCGTGACACGACGGCCACGATGTTCTCCGTGGCGAGGTCCTCGATGGTCTCCCAGGGCCGCCCGCGCAGCACGACCAGGTCGGCGCCCAGGCCCTCCTTGATCCGGCCCACCGGCATGCCGAGCGCGTCGGCCGCGTCGGAGGTGGCCGCGCGCAGCGCCGACTCCGCGTCCATGCCGAGGATGCGCGTCATGTGTACGACCTCGGCGAGCTGGTCGCCGAACTGCACGTGGTGGCCGTTGGCGTCGGTGCCGAGCACGAACCGCACGCCCAGCGCGGCGGCCTGGGCCAGCAGCACGTCGCGGGTGGCGACCAGCTCGGCGGCCTTGGCCCTGGCCTCCGGCGTCACCGGGACGCGGCCCTCGGCGATGGCCTCGTTGATCAGCAGCGTCGGCGCCACGGGAGTGCCCCTGGCGGCCAGCGTCTCGGCCAGGTCGCGGCTGAGCAGCGTGCCGTGCTCGATCGAGTCGACGCCCTCCTCGACCGCGACGCGGATGCCCTCCTCGGAGTGGGCGTGCGAGGCGACCGGCATGCCGAGCGCGTGGGCCTCGTCCACGACCGCCCTGATCTCGGCACGGGTGTAGTTGCGCCAGGCGTTCTTGTCGCCCATGGACAGCACGCCGCCGCTGGTCGTGAGCTTGATGCCGTCCATGCCCGCCCTGGCCCAGGTGCGGACGAGCTTGCGGCACTCGTCGGGGCCGTCGGCGACCGGCTTCCTCAGCGGCGACGGCACGGCCGGCGGCACGAACAGGTCGTTGTGCCCGGCGGTCATCCCCACCACGCCGTGCACCTGGATGCGCGGCCCCGGCAGCACCCCTGCGTCGAAGACCCGCCGCAGCGCGATCTGCGCCTCGTCGCCGGCCAGGTCGCGCAGCGTCGTGACGCCGTGGCGCATGGCCCGCTGGGCGTGCGCGACGCCGTGCAGCACCTGCTCGTCGCGGGTGGTGGTGAGCGGCCACGTCGCGAAGTCGGGCGGCGTGCCGTCGCCGGCGTAGCCGACGAGGTGGACGTGCGTGTCGACCAGGCCGGGCAGCACGCACAGGTCGGTATGCCCGCCCTGGGCGGGGCCGACGCCGGTGATCCGGTCGGGCTCCCACGTCAGGTCGACAGGGCCGCGGTATTCGGTACCGTCCCAAAGGGGGATTCCGTCGAGTCTCATCTCCCGCTCGACGCTACCGGAGCCGCCGGGCGGCTGGAGGGATCTACGGTCCTCACCGGGCGCTCTCGTAGGGACCTACAGGGGCCGCCAGCGGTTTTCCCACCTTGCGGGTACGCGGCCCGCGCTTCCGTCCGCTGTCCGAAATGACCGTCACACGATGGTAATAATCGATGGATACCGTCCTGACCTGCTGGTTCACCGCCGTTCAAGGAGAATTATGGCTACCCTCGACCGTCGCGCGTTCCTGCGGACGACAGGTCTGGCCGGTCTTGCGCTCGGTCTGGCCGCCTGCGGCGACAACGGCACCGCCACGTCCGGCTCCTCCTCCGGCGGCGACGGCTTCGGGGCGGTCAAGCTGCAGCTCTCCTGGAAGAAGAACGTCGAGTTCGCCGGCGAGTACTTCGCCGACACCAACGGCTACTACAAGGCGGCCGGGTTCACGCAGGTCGAGCTGCTGTCCGGCGGCGGCTCCGGCACCTCCGTCGAGTCGGGCCTGGCCACCGGCCGCTGCTGGGCGGGCCTGTCGGCGCCCACGATCACCGCACCCGCCATCCTCCAGGGCGCCCCGCTGAAGATCGTCGGCGCGACCTTCCAGAAGAACCCGTTCGCGATCATCTCGCTGAGCAAGAACCCGATCAAGGACGCCAAGGACCTCGCCGGCAAGCGGATCGGCGTCCAGGACTCCAACGAGCTGGTCTGGAACGCGCTGCTCAAGGCCAACGGCCTCGACGACTCCAGTGTCACCAGGGTGCCGTTCCAGTCGGACCCGTCGATGCTCACCTCGGGCCAGCTCGACGGCTACGTCGGCTTCGTCACCAGCGGCCCGGTGAACCTGCGCCTGCAGGGCCACGACCCCGAGTACCTGCTGCTCGCCGACGCGGGCCTGCCCCTGGTCGCCGAGACGTTCACGGTCACCCAGGAGACCATCGACAACGAGCGCGACAAGCTCAAGGCGTTCCTGACCGCCGAGATCAAGGGCTGGAAGGACGCCGTCGCCGACCCGGCCAAGTCCGCCGAGCTGGCCGCCACCGTCTACGGCAAGGACCAGAACCTCGACGTCAAGGAGCAGACGGAGGAGGCCAAGATGCAGAACGACCTGGTCGTGACCCCCGACGCCAGGAAGAACGGCCTGTTCACGATGACGCCCGAGCTGATCGAGGAGAACATCTCCTCACTGGCCAAGGCGGGCCTCACCATCAAGGCCGAGCAGCTCTTCGACCTGTCGATCCTCGACGAGGTCTACCAGGCGGACCCGAGCCTGAAGCTGTCATGAGCGGCATCAGCATCACCGGGCTGAGCAAGACGTTCGGCAAGGGGCTGACCGCCGTCCAGGACGTCGATCTCCAGACGCCGAAGGGCTCGTTCCTGTCGTTGCTCGGCCCGTCCGGCTGCGGCAAGTCCACGGTGCTGCGCATCCTCGCCGGCCTGGAGGAGCCCACCACGGGCGAGATCCTGGTGAACGGCGAGACACCGCAGCAGCTGCGCAAGGGCCACCACCTCGGCATCGCCTTCCAGGACTCCGCGCTGCTGGCCTGGCGCAGCGTCGCCGCCAACATCCGGTTGCCGATCGAGGTCGCGGGCCTCAAGCCCGAGCCGGGCGTGATCGAGGACCTCATCAAGCTCGTCGGCCTGGAGGGCTTCGAGAAGGCGCGGCCGTCGGAGCTGTCCGGCGGCATGCGCCAGCGGGTCTCCATCGCCCGCGCGCTGGTGGTCAAGCCCAGCGTGCTGCTGCTCGACGAGCCGTTCGGCGCCTTGGACGACATGACCCGCCAGCGCCTCAACCTGGAGCTGCTGCGCATCTGGACGGAGAAGCCCGCCACCACGCTCATGGTCACCCACGGCATCGGCGAGGCCGTCTTCCTGTCGGACGTGGTCGCCGTCATGAGCCCGCGTCCCGGCCGGGTCATCGAGCTGGTGGAGATCGACCTGCCCCGCCCGCGCACGCCCGAGATGATGCGCACACCCGAGTTCCACGCCCTGCACGACCACCTCAGCGACCTGCTGTTCGGGCACGGCTCATGAGGCGGGTCCAGGGCCTGATCGGCGTCGTCCTCCTGGTGGCGCTGTGGTGGCTGCTGGCCGCCACCGTCTTCGCCGACGGCGGCGCGGTGCCCACCCCGCCCGCGGTGCTGGCCTCCATGGCCGGCGACGGCTGGTCCTTCTACGGCCCCAACGCCACCGCCACCCTCTCGGCCGCCTTCCAGGGCTTCCTGTGGGGCAACGGGCTGGCCATCGCCGTGGCCCTGCTGGTGCTGCTCGTGCCCCGGCTTGAGGCCGTCGCCACGCAGCTCGCGGTGATCAGCTACTGCATCCCGCTGCTCGCCATCGGGCCGATCGTGCTCGTCGTCTTCGGCGGCGACGCGACCGTGGTGTTCCTCGCCGCCATCTCCGTCTTCTTCACCACGCTCATCGGCGCGCTGCTCGGGCTGCGCTCGGCCGACCGGGCGAGCCTCGACCTCGTCACCGTGTACGGCGGCGGCCGGCTGGCCAGGCTGCGCTACGTCCAGATCATCGCGGCGCTGCCCAGCACGTTCGCCGGGCTGAAGATCTCGGCGCCGTCCGCGCTGCTCGGCGCCATCATCGGCGAGTACCTCGGCAGCAACGACCAGGGGCTCGGCGTCTCCCTGATGATCTCGCAGCAGCAGTTCCAGGTGCCGCGCACGTGGGGGCTCGCGCTGGTCGCCGGCCTCATCGCGGGCCTCGGCTACGCGATCGTCGCGCTGGTCGCCAGGGTCGTCACGCCGTGGTCGCGAGGGGAGGCCGCCCAGTGATCGGGCGTACCGTGCTGCGCATCGTGGGCCCGCTCACGCCCTCGGTCGTCATCGTCGTGGCCGGGTGGTGGCTGGCGCTGGAGGCGTTCGGCATCAGCCCGCTGGTGGGCAAGCGGCCGCCGCAGGTCTGGGAGTACCTGACCTCCGCGCAGGAGCACCGGGACGCGGTGTTCGGCGCGCTGGGCATCACGGTCAGGGACGCCGCCGTCGGCTTCGTCTCCGGCATGGTCGCCGCGACCGTGGTGGCCGTGCTGTTCGTGCTGTTCAGGACCGTCGAGCAGACGTTCATGCCGGTCGCGATGCTGCTGCGCTCGGTGCCGCTGGTCGTGATGACGCCGCTGATCACGCTGATCTTCGGGCGCGAGCTGCTCGGGGTGGCGGTCATCGGCGGCATCGTGGTGTTCTTCCCCGCGCTGGTGAACATCGCCTTCGGCCTGCGCTCCGCCTCGCCGCAGGCGACCGACCTGATCATGGCGTACGGCGGCACGCGGATGACCGTGCTGCGCAAGGTGGCGGTGCCGACCGCGATGCCCTCGGTCTTCGCCTCGGCCCGGATCTCCGTGCCCGCCTCGATCATCGGCGCCCTCATCGCCGAGTGGCTGGCCACCGGCGAGGGCATCGGGGCCGAGATCCTGCGGGCGATCGGCGGGTTCCGCTACGACGAGGTGTGGGCGGACATCGTCGTGGTCACGGGGGTGTCGATCGTGGCGTACGCGGTGGTCGGCGTCGTCGAGTCGCTGGTCCTCGCCCGCTTCTCCGACCGTCCGCAAGGGTCATGAGCCTGGCTCGTGTTATGCGGACCCGGCCGCGGTCCTGTGTGCGGGGGGAGGCGCGGCCGGGTCCGCCCGAAGGGGAGCGCGTGGGCGTGCGGTGGGATACCGGCTCGGGGTGGGGCCGGTGAAAGCCCGTTCGCTCCCATGGTCTGCGTGAGCGTCGGCGGGCGGGCCAGAAGGATGCTCAATGTCGAATTCTGTCCTGCCTGGGCCGCGTTTGTAGGGAAATGGCCGACTAACCTGGAGCTCCAAGTAGCCGAATCGTGATGACAGCCGTCCTCACCTCGGTAAACCCCGGCGGCCTGCCGCGCGTCCGCGGTCGGCCGCCGGGGTTCTCTCCGGTCAGCAGGAGGCCGGCTTCATCCAGGAGCACTCGAGGTCGCCCGCCGGGGCGCCCTCCGTCGCACGGAGCCGCGTGGTGTCGGCGACCGCCGCCGTCCGCGAGAACTGGGCCAGCCGGACCGCGATCTTGTCCTCGATGTCCTTCGGCGAGCCCGACAGGTACTGGTTCAGCATGATCGAGAAGATCAGCGGCTCGCCGTCCGCGCTCGTCACGTAACCGGACAGCGCGGTGACCCCGGTCAGCGAGCCGGTCTTGGCGTGCACGTTGTTCGCCGCGGGCGTGCCCTGCATGCGGCTGCGCAGCGTGCCGCCGGTGAACCTGTCGCTGTTGCCGGCGATGGGCAGCGACTCGTACCAGGTGGAGAACCAGGGCTTGCCGCGTACGGACGACAGGAGCTGCACGATCGAGGCCGGCGAGAAGCCGTCACGCCGCGACAGCCCAGAGCCGTCCCGCATGTTGAGCAGCTCGACGCCGTTCGCCTTGGCGAAGTCGGTGGTGACCTTGAGGCCCGCCGACCACGTGCCCTGGTCCGACACCTCGCGGCCCATCGCCTTGGTGAGGATCTCGGCGTGGATGTTGTTGCTCAGCTTCATGAACGGCACCAGCAGCTCGCCCAGCGGCATCGACTCGTGCTCGGCCAGCTTCTTCGCGCTCGCCGGCGCCGCGCCCGCCTCGGTCGGGCCGAGCACCTTGACGCCGTGCTTGCTCAGGCCCTTGCGAAAGAGCGAGGCGGCGTAGGCGGTGGGGTCGTCGACCGCCACCCACTCCTGGTACGAGCCCGCGACCGTGCCGGTGATGACCACCGTACGGGTGCCGTGCTGCCGCTCGATGAGCACGTTCGTCTGGTCGCCGACCGTGGCCTTGTTGACGATCTTCAGGTAGTCGGTCTCCGGCGTGGTGGTCACCTTCACCTTGCCGCCGCTCGCCGAGACCGACACGACCACCGAGCCCGCGTCGTAGTCGCGGTCGGGGGAGGCGGTCAGCGCCGAGATCGGGGCGGCGTAGTAGGCGGTCTCGTCGTCCCACGCCCAGTCGTTGCCGAGCCGCTGACCGTCGAACCACGTGTCGTCGGCCACCAGCTTGCCGGTGACGACCTTGACGCCCGCCTTCGCGACCTGGGCGGCCAGCGCCTCGTAGTCCTCGGCCAGCATGGTCGGGTCGCCGGTGCCGCGCAGCACCAGGTCACCGGTCAGCACGGCGCCCGCCTTGCGGCCGGTGCTCAGCACGGTGGTGGGGAAGCGGTAGTCGAGTCCGAGCGTCTCCGCGGCGGCGGCCGAGGTGAACAGCTTGGTGTTGGACGCGGGGATGAGGAGCTTGCCCGCGTCGGTGGCGTACAGCTCCTCGCCGGTCTCGGCGCTCTTGACCACGACGCCCGCGCGGGCGATCGTCAGCCGGGAGTCGCTGAGGATCTGGTTGATGTCCTGGGTGAGGTCCGCCACGCCCACGGAGGGGTCGAGCGCGACGGCGGGGGATGAGGGGCCTGACGCCCACGCGAGGGCCGCGACGAGCGCGCCCGCGACGAGGGATGCTGAGGTGCGCCGCATGGGGTCTCCAAGTGACTGGGGGATCGCAGAAGAGCATGATTCAGCGCAGGCGGCCTGTAATCCGCAAATATCCGTATTTATCCGCAACCCCACCGTTGTGAGACCCGCCGACCCCCACCCGCCCGGCCCGCCCACTCGCCCGACGCGCCCATTCGCCCGGCCCGCCCATTCGCCCGGCCTGCCTCCCCAGCCGGCTTGCGGCCGAACGGTGTGCGCCGGGGTGGTGAGACCCGGTGTCCCTCGCCCGGCCCGTGCCCGGTCGGCCGGCGGGCGGCTGCGTGGCGCGTCAGGTGGGTTGCTGGGCGGTGATGAGGAAGCCGCAGTCGCCGAAGGCGACCTCGTCGCCTGACTTCACGCGTGCGGGCCCCACGAGGCGCCAGCCGTTGAGCCGGGTGCCGTTGAGCGAGCCGAGGTCGACCAGCATCCACTCGCCGTCCTCCTCGCGCCGCAGCTCGGCGTGTACGCGGGAGACGGTCAGATCGGAAAGGACGAGGTCGCACGCGGACCCGCGCCCGACCACGTACCGCAGCCGGTCGTCGTCGGGCAGCGCGAGCCGGGGCAGCCTGGGCCGCCGCCAGGCGGCCTGGAGGCGGGTGGTGAACTCCGAAACGGACGCGACGGCGTCGGTCAGCCGCTGCCGGAGGGTGGGCCGCCGGGGCAGGTCGGCCACGAGCTCGTCGAGCTCGTGCCTGCTGCGCGCCCGCAGCGCCTGGTCGACCCGGCCCACGAAGGTGTCATGGGAGATGCGGCCCTCGACGGCGCGGTCTCTGAGCTCATCGATCGCACGGTCACGTTCCCCATCTGAGGCGCGAGAGGGCGGATGAGTGGAGCTCATAGAGCGAGTATCGGCCTGAACCTCGGTCGCTGTCCAGAATACGGGGATCAGTTGCGATAAGCATACTCAGTATGCATAGTCAGTATCCATGTCGATCAGGCACGGACTGCTCGCCCTGCTCAGTGGCGGCCCCCGCTACGGCTACCAGCTCAGGGTGGAGTTCGAGGCGTCCACAGGAGGCACGTGGCCGCTCAACATCGGCCAGGTCTACACGACGCTGGCCCGGCTGGAGCGCGACGGGCTGGTCGCCCCCGGCGGCTCCGACGAGCAGGGCCGCGCGATCTACACGATCACCGAGCCGGGCCGGCGCGAGCTGGAGCACTGGTACGGCACCCCGGTCGCCCCGACCGACCGCCCCAGGGACGAGCTGACCATCAAGATCGCCATGGCGGTGGCAGGCGGCGTGGACGTCGCCGCCGTCCTCCAGACCCAGCGGGAGGCCACCATGCGCGCCCTGCAGGAGCACACGAGGGCCAAGCACAGGGCGGGCGAGGGCCTCGCGCAGCGCCTGGTCCTCGACTCGCTGATCTTCAAGGCCGAGGCGGAGCTGCGCTGGCTCGACCACTGCGAGGCCATGGCGAAGGGGAGGACCTGACGGCGGTCACTCGGCGCCGGCAGGGGCCGGCGCGGCGGGCGCCTTGAGCCGGTACTTCATGACCATCAGCACCGAGGAGAAGATGATCAGCGCGGGGATCACGGTCTGCCCGATGAGGACGGCGGTCACCGCGCTCTCCGGCTGCTCGACCGGCCGGCTCGGCTCCGACTCGATGAACCCGCCGATCGACAGCACCACGCCGAAGATCAGCGCGCCGAACGCGCTCACCCCGCTCTCGATGGCCGTCCACAACCCGGTCAGCACACCGGCCCGCCGCTTGCCGGTCTCCGCCGCGTCGGCCGCGATGACGTCCGCCAGCATCGAGAACTGCAGGAGCTGCACACCGGCGTAGCCGACGCCGACCAGCAGGATCCACAGGTGCGCCCACACCGAGCCGAACAGCGGCGTGGCGATCGCGGCCGTGGTGCCACCGCCGAACATCACCGTGGCCAGCACCATCGCGCCGCGCTTGTCGAGGCGCCTGGCCAGCCGCACCCACAGCGGCATGGTCAGCAGGATCGGCCCGACGAGGGCGGCGAAGAGCGTCTGGGTGGCCCCCGCCGAGCCGAGCGTGTACGTCGCGAAGTAGGGCGCGGCGGCCAGCATCATGCTGACGGCCAGCATCTGCGTGCAGGCCAGCACGGTCAGCCAGATGAACGCCGGGTTTCCCTTGATCGCCGCGAACTGCTCGCGCCACCCGCCGCGGTCCGGCTCCGGCGCTCCCGTCATGGGGGCGCGGGCGGTGCCGAGGAACGAGGCGAGCATGGCGACGAGCAGGATGACGGCGATCGTCAGGCCCATCGTCCGGTAGCTGCTCAGCGTGCCGTGCGCGCCGTCGCCGGTGGCGATGGCCGGCGCCAGCACGCCGCTGATCGCGGTGGCCGCGCCGATGAAGACCATCCGCCACTGCAGCAGCGCCGTGCGCTCGTGGTAATCGTGCGTCATCTCACTGGGCATCGCCTTGTACGGCACCTCGAACAGCGCGTACGCGGTCGCCGTGGCCATGAAGCAGGCGCCGACGTACAGCGCGGCGGGCACCCCGGTCAGCGGCGGCCCGGCGAACACCAGGAAGAAGGCGACCGGCAGCGTGCACGCCCCGGCGAGCAGCCAGGGCCGGCGCGGCCCCCAGCGCGAGACCGTCCGGTCAGACCAGCGCCCGACCAGCGGGTTGATGATCAGGTCCCAGATCTTGGGCGCGGTCACCACCACACCGGCCAGCCACGCGGGGACGGCGAGGAAGTTCGTCATGTAGAACAGCAGCAGCAGGCCGGGCACCGCGTTGACGGTCGAGGTGCAGAACGACCCGATCCCATAGCCGAACCGCACGCCTTTCGGGACGGTGGCCGTGCCCACCCCCGGTGTGATCATTACCTCATTGAAACCGAGTGAGGGCTCGTTGGGGAGGGCCCACTTTCGCGGGCCCTCCGCCGGTCAGTCGTTCACGCTGGCGCAGACCACGTGCGCGCCGATCTCGATCATCCGGCGCTCGCTGCGCGCGTCGGCGACCCTGGCCATCAGGATCGGCGCCCCTGAGGCGGCGAACTGCGGCAGCCGGGCGCGTACGAGGCGGTGCAGGTCGCGTACGACGTCCTCGGCCGCGGACATGTGCACCTTGACGTGCAGCATGATCCCGGGGGCACCGGACGCCGTGCGCGCCTCGCTGATCCAGACGTGGTGCACGAGCGGGAAGTCCATCAGCAGGTACGCGATGGCCTGCCGCAGCGCGGGCAGGATCGGATGCGTGCACCGCCGGTAGCCGGGGTCCACCTGCTGCATCGGCCCCGACAGGTGCGGCCGCGGCGCGGGCACCCACGGCAGCGCGGGGGCCTCGGGCGACGGGGGAGCCACCTGCGCGAGCGCGGCGCCGCGTGACACGGTGGCCATCGCGCCCGTGGCGTAGGCGGCGGGCGCCGCCCCCGACAGCACGGGTGTGGGCCCCGTGCGCGTCGTGGTGAGGAAGCGTTGGAGATCGTCGATGGGCACGGCCGCGGCGGCCGGGCCTGCCGCGTCGATCACGATCTCGCGTACTCCGGTGACGCGCTGGATGTCCAGGATGGTGTCGGCGTCGCAGGCCGACAGCGAATGGCTTCCGCGGTGCCGGGCGTAGGTGGCGGCGCTGGTGTAGCCCAGCAGCACCCGGTCACCTACTTGAGTGGTCCCGAGGACCACGGAACGATCTGGTCGCACTGCCACCAGGACTCCACCGTCGGCAAGAGCGCCCAGCAGGCGGTGCGGAGTGCCATGCTGGGCGAGCACGTCGGCAAGCGCAGGATTCCCGATGCTCATATGACGAACCATAGGTAGTCGGCCACGGCTTATCAGGCTAATGGCGAATAAATCTCCCGATCAAGACAAAGATGGGAGCGGCGTGGATGACTTTCCACTCTGCTGGGTACAGGGCCTCCCGTCTCACATCGTGAGTCCCTCGTGAACGCGTTCACAAGCGCCCGATAGACTCTGTGGGACCGCCGGGGGGATCCGTGGACGTGTCCCTCCCAAGCCCGCCCTGCCTTAAGGATCCACACCAGTGAACAAGCCCGTCGTTCTGGTCGCAGAGGAGCTGTCCGAGGCCGGTCTCGCCGTACTCGGCGCTGATTTCGAGGTCCGCCACACCGACGGCGCCGACCGTTCCCAGCTGCTGCCCGCCCTCGCCGACGTTGACGCGCTCATCGTCCGCTCCGCCACGCAGGTCGACGCCGAGGCCATCGCCGCCGCGCCCAAGCTGCGGGTGGTCGCCCGCGCGGGGGTCGGCCTCGACAACGTCGACGTCGAGGCGGCCACCAAGGCCGGCGTCATGGTCGTCAACGCTCCGACCTCCAACATCACCAGCGCCGCCGAGCAGACCATCGCGCTCATCCTGGCCAGCGCGCGCAACACGGCCCAGGCCCACGCCGCGCTGAAGAACGGTGAGTGGAAGCGCTCGAAGTACACCGGTGTCGAGCTCGACGAGAAGGTCGTCGGCATCCTCGGCCTCGGCAAGATCGGCCAGCTCGTGGCCCAGCGGCTGGCGCCGTTCGGGGTCGAGCTGATCGCCTACGACCCCTACCTGCCGCCGGCCCGCGCCGCGCAGATGGGCGTCCGGCTGGTCAGCCTCGACGAGGTGCTCAAGCAGGCCGACTTCATCACCGTCCACCTGCCCAAGTCCAAGGAGACGGTCGGGCTCATCGGCGACCGCGAGCTGCACCAGGTCAAGCCCAACGTGCGGATCGTCAACGTCGCGCGCGGCGGCATCGTCGACGAGGGCGCCCTCTACGCGGCGATCAAGGAGGGCCGGGTCGCGGGAGCCGGCCTGGACGTCTTCGCCAAGGAGCCGTGCACCGACAGCCCGCTGTTCGAGCTCGACCAGGTCGTCGTCACGCCCCACCTCGGCGCCTCCACCCACGAGGCCCAGGAGAAGGCCGGCACCCAGGTCGCGCGCAGCGTGAAGCTGGCCCTCGCGGGCGAGTTCGTGCCCGACGCGGTCAACGTCCAGGGCGGCGCCGTGGCCGAGGACGTCAAGCCGGGCCTGCCGCTGGCCGAGAAGCTGGGCCGGGTCTTCACCGCGCTGGCCGGCGAGGTGGCCACCAAGCTCGACGTCGAGGTGCGCGGCGAGATCGCCGCCCAGGACGTGCGGGTGATCGAGCTGGCCGCGCTCAAGGGCGTCTTCGCCGACGTGGTCGAGGAGCAGGTCACCTACGTCAACGCGCCGCTGCTGGCCAAGGACCGCGGCATCGCGGTCGAGCTGGTCACCAGCTCCGAGAGCCCCGACTGGCGCAACCTGGTGACCGTGCGCGGCGTGCTGGCCGACGGCCGCACGGTCTCGGTGTCGGGCACGCTGTCCGGGCCGCGCCAGATCACCAAGATCGTCGAGGTCAACGGCTTCGAGATGGAGATCGAGCCGACGGCCCACCTGTGCTTCTACACCTACACCGACCGCCCCGGCGTCGTCGGCGTGGTCGGCCGGCTGCTCGGCGAGCACGGCATCAACATCGCCTCGATGCAGGTGGCCCGTGACGTCAAGGGCGGCAAGGCGCTCATCGCGCTGACCGTCGACTCGGCGATCCCGGCCGAGGTGGTCGAGCAGATCGGCGCCGAGATCGGCGCCGAGAGCGGCCGCTCGGTCGACCTGGAGGACTGACCCTCTGACCTGCGCAGGGCCGTCACCCGTTCGGGTGGCGGCCCTTTTGCGTCTCAGGATGCGAGATAGTAGGACATCCAAGCACTGTCCTCGGGTACTGTAGCCGGTGATGCGCCAGGTTCTCGTACTCATTACCTGCCGCGGCGGGGCCTGTTAGGGCAGGTCGACGACCCGCCGCGGTGCGCGGCGTATACGTCGGCCGTCAAGTCCCTTCGTCCGGTCCGTGACCCGGACCACGAGATTCAGGCCCGGTCGGGCTCGCGACCGGAGTCCGGCTTCCCCCCTTTCTCAGGAACACGTCCGCGAAGCGAGATGAGCCACATGTACGAGATGTATGCCTACAACCGTGCCGAGGACCAAGAGGACGAGGCGGCCGAGGCCGTCCAGATGGCCCTCGACCGGCGTGACAACGGCGGAGCCCCCCAGAGCAGGTGAGCCCAGAACGGCCCCGCGCTCGTTCGCACGGGGCCGCTCGTCCGGGTGGTGCAAGGTCAGAGGGTCGCGGTCAGCATCGACGGAGCGGGGTCATCGCGCCGTTTCTGCAGCTCGCGCCACTGACGGACGCCCTCGCGGTCGGGCCTGACCGCTCCGACGAACGCCTGCCGGCGCCAGTCGGAGAGCTTCTCCTCCTTCACCACGTCGCCCGAGTGCGGCGCGTGCACCATGTAGCCGGGCTTGGAGATCATGCCCACGTGACCGAGTCCGCTGAAGAAGACCAGGTCACCGGGCTTGAGATGGTTCCAGCTGATTTTCCGGGAGAACGCGTTGTACTGCTCGGCGGCGGTGCGCGGCAGGTGGATCCCCGCCTTCTGGTACGCCCTGAGCATGAGCCCGGAGCAGTCGTACCCGCTGCGGCTCGTGCCGCCCCACACGTACGGGATGCCGCGCTGGTGCATCGCGAACCTGAGGGCGGTCTTCCAGGCCGGCTTGGGCGCGCGCTGCTGCTGGATGCGCTTGACCTCGGGGCCGGTCAGAGTGATCGAGCCGGCCGCGTTCGTACCGGAGCCGGATTTCGTGCCGGGGCCGGATTTCGTGCCGGGGCCGGATTTCGTGCCGGGGCCGGATTTCGTGCCGGGGCCGGATTTCGTGCCGGGGCCGGATTTCGTGTCGGGGTCGGAGTTCGTGTCGGGGGAGTGACGGCTTTCACCGGGGCCGGCGGGCGTCGGCGCGGCGGAGGCCGGAGGGGGGCACACGATGAGCCCGGCGGCGACACCCGCCAGGGCGATGGCAATGCGAGACAGGGGTCTGTCCTTCCATGCGGCCGGCCGGGTTAGCTGACGGGCTCGGGCCTGGAAGACAGCCCTACGGCGAAGCCGATTCGCCCCTGGGGGAGAGGTGGGTCCCCGGCTCCACGCACCTGCTGCGTGGATTAGGCCTGACGGACTCTAACGAATCGGTCAAAAGGTCGCAATGCATGCAAAATCGGACGTCCGGAAAATGAGATGATGTGTTCGTCAGTCGAGACGAGCCGGTAAGCTACCGCCCATGGAGTCGCGTAACATCCGCCTGGCTGTCATCCCCGGTGACGGCATCGGCACCGAGGTCGTCGCAGAAGGGCTCAAGGTCCTGGATGCCGTGGGCACCAAGATCGAGCCCACCCACTACGACCTGGGCGCCGCGCGCTATCACCGCACCGGCGAGACGTTGCCCGACTCGGTGCTCCACGAGCTGCGCGGCTACGACGCCATCCTGCTCGGCGCCGTCGGAGACCCCAGCGTGCCGCCCGGCGTCCTGGAGCGCGACCTGCTGCTGCGGCTGCGGTTCGAGTTCGACCACTACGTCAACCTGCGCCCGGTCAAGCTGTTCCCCGGCGTGCGCACCCCGCTGGCCGACACCCCGCCCGAGAAGATCGACATGATCGTCGTCCGCGAGGGCACCGAGGGCCTCTACGCCGGCACCGGCGGCGCCATGCGGCGCGGCACCCCGCACGAGATCGCCACGCAGGAGTCGCTCAACACCGCACACGGCGTCGAGCGCGTGGTCCGCTACGCCTTCGAGAAAGCTCAGTCGCGCCCGCGCAAGAAGCTCACGCTCGTCCACAAGACGAACGTCCTCACCTTCGCGGGCGACCTGTGGCAGCGCACCGTCAACCGGGTCGCCGCCGACTACCCCGAGATCGCCGTCGACTACTCCCACATCGACGCGGCCTCGATGTTCTTCGTCACCCAGCCCGAGCGCTTCGACGTGGTGGTCACCGACAACCTCTTCGGCGACATCATCACCGACCTCGGCGCCGCCATCGCGGGCGGCATCGGCCTGGCCGCCAGCGGCAACATCAACCCCGACGGCGCCGCGCCCAGCATGTTCGAGCCGGTCCACGGCAGCGCGCCCGACATCGCGGGCCAGGGCAAGGCCGACCCGACCGCGACCATCCTCTCCGTCGCCATGCTCCTCGACCACCTCGGCCTGAGCGCCGAGGCGGCCAGGGTGGAGCAGGCCGTCGCCGACGACATCGCGGCGCGCGTCGCGGGGTCCGCCCCGCGCGGCACGCAGCAGATCGGCGACGACATCACCGCGCGAGTATCCGGCTAGGACCGCCTAGCCCGATCACGAGCGCCCGGCGGCCCTGAGGGGACTGCCGGGCGCTTTTTCGTGTCCCTGTACGGAGAAATGGGGGCTATATCCCCCATTGACCCCTTGCCATCCCATATAGCGAGACAATAGGAAGTACGGACTGCCTCCCGGCGCGGCCGCCTCTCGCGGCCGTCGCAGAAACCGCAGACAGCGGGCAGCTTCCGGTAGGTTTCGGTAGATCGCAGAGAGAAGGACCGACGTCATGACCATCGCTCAGAAGCTCAGCTTCGACGTGCAGCTCTCCGACCATGCTCGCACCGCGGCCGAGCGGGAGCAGGTACTGGCGAACCCGGGGTGGGGGCAGGTCTTCACCGACCACATGGTCTCGATCGACTTCACCGAGGGTAAGGGCTGGCACGACGCGCGCCTCGAGGCGTACGGGCCGCTCGTTCTCGACCCGGCCACCGCGGTCTTCCACTACGCCCAGGAGCTGTTCGAGGGGCTGAAGGCGTACCGGCAGGCCAACGGCTCGATCGTGATGTTCCGCCCGTACGCCAACGCCACCCGCTTCAACCGCTCGGCCCAGCGCATGGCGATGCCCGAGCTGCCCGAGGAGACGTTCGTCGAGTCGCTGGACCTGCTCGTCAGCACCGACAAGGAGTGGGTGCCCACCGCCGAGGGGCACAGCCTCTACCTGCGGCCCTTCATGATCGCCACGCAGCCGGCGCTCGGGGTCAACTACCCGTCGAAGACGTACCGGTACATGGTGATCGCCTCCCCGGCGGCCTCCTACTTCACCGGCGGCATCAAGCCCGTCTCCGTCTGGCTGTCCACCGAGTACACGCGGGCCGCGCCCGGCGGCACCGGGTTCGCCAAGTGCGGCGGCAACTACGCCGCGGCCTTCGTCGCGCAGCGGCAGGCCGTCGAGAACGGCTGCGACCAGGTCGTCTGGCTCGACGCGCACGAGCACCGCTACGTCGAGGAGATGGGCGGGATGAACCTGTTCTTCGTCATCGGCGGCAAGCTCGTCACCCCCGCGCTCACCGGCACGCTGCTGCCCGGCATCACCCGCGACTCGATCCTGGAGCTGGCCGGCGACCTCGGCCTGGAGACCGAGGAGCGGCTGGTCAGCGTGGAGGAGTGGCAGGCCGGCTGCGAGAGCGGCGAGCTGACCGAGGTGTTCGCGTGCGGCACCGCGGCCGTGGTGACGCCGGTCGGCACGGTCAAGGGCGCCGACCGCTCATGGACGATCGGCGACGGCACGCCCGGCCCGATCACCATGCGGGTGCGCGAGGAACTGGTCGGCATCCAGTACGGCGCCCGCCCCGACACCCACAACTGGGTCCACAAGATCGCCTGACGCCCGCATCCCAGGGGGCGCGGGGCCGCCTGAGCCCGCCCCGGCCCCCGTGCCCGCTCAGGTGTCGAGGTTGGCCAGGTAGGCGGCGTTGCCGCGCTCGCCGGCCACCGCGCCGGGCGGCACCAGCGCCTCGAGCCGCCGTACCGTCTCCTCGTCGAGGGTGACGTCGGCGGCCGCGGCGTTGGCCCGCGTGTTCTCGGCCCGGCGCGTCCCCGGGATCGGCACGGCGCCGCGGTGCACGAGCCAGGCCAGCGCGAGCTGCGCCACCGGCAGCCCCACCTCGCCGGCCAGGCCCGCCACGGCGTCGGCCAGCTCCACGTTGCGGTCCAGGTTGCCCTCCTGGAAGCGCGGGTTGCCCCGGCGCCAGTCGCCCTCCTCCAGCGACCCCCTGCCCCTGATCGTGCCGCCGAGCAGGCCGCGCCCGAGCGGGCTGTAGGCCACGAACCCGACGCCCAGCTCGTCGCAGGCCGGGCGCACGTCCTGCTCGGGGTAGCGGTGGAACAGCGAGTACTCGGTCTGCAGGGCGGTCACCGGGTGGACCGCGCAGGCCCGCCGCAGCGTCGCCGCCGACACCTCCGACAGGCCGACATACCGGATGTCCCCGGCCTGGACCAGCTCGGCCAGCGCGCCCATCGTCTCCTCGACGGGCGTCGTGGGGTCGAGCCTGTGCAGGTAGTAGAGGTCCACCCGGTCCGTACGCAGGCGGTCGAGGCTGGCCTCCAGAGCCCTGCGGACGTACTCGGGCCGGCCCATGCCCGGCACCAGCCTGCCCTGATCGTCGGAGTTCCCGCCGAACTTCGTGGCCAGCACCACCTCGTCCCTGTGGCCCCGCAGCACCCGCCCGATCAGGGTCTCGCTGTGCCCGGCGCCGTAGATGTCGGCGGTGTCGACGAACGTGACGCCCGCGTCCAGCGCCGCCAGGAGCGCCTGCGTCGCCTCCGGTTCGCTCACGTCGCCGTACACCCTGGGCGCCAGCGTCATCGCGCCGAACCCCAGGGCCGAGACCGTCGGGCCCTCGCGACCCAGTGTCACGTATCGCATGGCTGATCCCCCTTCATCCCCCGCAGACGAACCTGCCCGGCGCGCCGGGGCCGTACGCGCGTGATGGCCGTTGTCCGCGCTTCCGATAGGGTCTGCGCGATCGACAAAGGTGAGAGTGGGCTCATGAAGAAGCGGTTGATGGCGGTCGTGGCGGCCTTCGCGGCGATCACCGTACTCGGGGTGCTGGCGTTCTCCCAGCCCGGCGCGTCGTCCGACGGGGTGCAGCTGAGCAGGCAGGCGGACGGGTCGATGATCCTGGCCGACCTGGGCAGCGACGCTCCGGTGCTCGACGTGTTCGAGGACTTCGACTGTCCGGTGTGCAAGGACATGCACACCAAGGTCGATGCGACGATCCAGCGCCTGGCCAAGGAGGGCAAGGTGAAGGTCGTCTTCCACACCGTCACGATCTTCCGGGACGAGCCCATGCGCTCCAACTCCGTCCGCGCCGCCGCGGCCGCGCGCTGCGTACCGGAGGAGAACTGGCTGGCCTTCAGGGACGCCGTGTACGCCATGCAGCCCGCCCCGCACGGCGTGGCCTCGGGCTTCACGGTCGAGGAGCTGTCGGCGGCGGCCAGGAAGGCCGGCGCGTCGGTGGACGACTGCGTGAAGTCGCAGACGTACGCGGAGGCGCACCTGGCGCAGACGGCCAGGGTCCCGCTGGAGGGCACGCCGACCGTGCTGCTCGACGGCCAGATGCTGGGCGGCGAGGTGTTCGACGCCGCCGCGATCGAGCGCCTGATCACCGGAGGCATCGGCGTCCAGGTGTGACCGCCCCCACCGTGCCGTGTCCCAGGGAGTGAGACCGGTGTGCCAGATGGTGAATCCGTGTGGCAGACTGGGCGGCACCATGTTCTACGGTCTGCTCATTATCGGCAGGCGCGCTGGCTGATACCGGGACACCGCCAGCGCGCAGACCTCTCACGTCCGTGAGGGGTCTTTTTGTTTTCCCGGGTTTTCCCGAGAACGTCCTTCGCAGAGAAGCTTCCGCAGAGAAGAGAGACTCATGGCCGACGACCGCTTCCACGTCTACGACACGACGCTACGCGACGGCGCGCAACAGGAGGGGCTCAACCTCACCGTCGCCGACAAGCTCGCCGTCGCTCGTCACCTGGACGGCCTGGGCGTCGGCTTCATCGAGGGGGGCTGGCCCGGCGCCAACCCCAAGGACACCGAGTTCTTCAGGCTGGCCCGAACAGAGCTCGACCTGAAGCACGCGCAACTCGCCGCGTTCGGCGCGACCCGCCGGGCAGGTGTGCAGGCCGCCGACGACCCCCTGGTGGCCGCCTTGCGCGAATCCGGCGCGCCGGTCGTGACCCTTGTCGCCAAGAGTCACGACCGGCACGTGGAGCTGGCTCTCCGCACGACGCTCCAGGAGAACCTCGCGATGATCCGCGACACGGTCTCCCACCTGCGTGCGGAGGGCCAGCGCGTCTTCCTCGACGCCGAGCACTTCTTCGACGGCTACCGGTCCAACCCGGCGTACGCGCTGGAGGTCGTCAGGACCGCCGCCGAGGCGGGGGCCGACGTCATCGCCCTGTGCGACACCAACGGCGGCATGCTGCCCGACGAGCTGGCCGAGATCGTCCAGGAGGCCGTCCGTACGAGCGCCCGCGTCGGCATCCACTGCCACGACGACACCGGCTGCGCCGTCGCCAACACCCTGGCCGCGGTCAAGGCCGGCGCCACCCATGTGCAGGGCTGCGCCAACGGCTACGGCGAGCGCTCGGGCAACGCCAACCTCTTCACCGTCGTCGCCAACCTCCAGCTCAAGCGCGGCTTCGACCTCGTGCCCGAGCAGTCGCTGGCCGACATGACGCGCATCGCGCACGCGATCACCGAGGTCACCAACGTCACCCCCAACTCCCACGCCCCCTACGTCGGCGCCTCCGCCTTCGCCCACAAGGCCGGCCTGCACGCCAGCGCCATCAAGGTCGACCCCAACCTCTACCAGCACATCGACCCCGCCCAGGTCGGCAACGACATGCGCATGCTCGTCTCCGACATGGCCGGCCGCGCCTCCGTCGAGCTCAAGGGCCGCGAGCTGGGCTACGAGCTGACCCCCGAGCACACCAAGGCGCTCGTCGAGCGGGTCAAGGACCTCGAGTCGCAGGGCTTCACCTTCGAGGCCGCCGACGCCTCCTTCGAGCTGCTGCTGCGCGACACCGTCGAAGGCGAGCGCAAGCGCCACTTCGAGGTCGAGTCGTGGCGGGTCATCGTCGAACGCACCAAGGGCGGCGAGCTGGTCAGCGAGGCCACCGTCAAGCTGCACGCCAAGGGCGAGCGCATCGTCGCCACCGGCGAGGGCAACGGCCCCGTCAACGCCCTCGACAAGGCCGTCCGGCTCGCGCTGGAGCGGCTCTACCCCGAGCTGGCCAAGCTCGCCCTGGTCGACTACAAGGTCCGCATCCTGGAGGGCGCCCACGGCACCGACGCCGTCACCCGCGTGCTCATCACCTCCAGCGACGACACCGCCGACTGGGCCACGGTCGGGGTGGCGGAGAACATCATCGACGCCTCCTGGCAGGCGCTTGAGCAGGCGGTCACGTACGGCCTGCTGCGGGCCGGCCACGACTGCTGACGGAGGCCCGGGCCCCTGCGGAAGGGGCCCGACGCTCAGAGCACCTTGGCCGCGAACGACACCCCGTTCACCTTGACCTTGCCGCCCGAGCACGACACCTTCGGCGAGTCGGTGCCCGGCACGATCACCGTCAGCAGCGACTTCGCGGCCGGCGAGACGACGACGTTGGTCCGCTGCTTCGACAGGTACGCCGGCGACACCCAGCCGAGCTTGCCGCCCCGCTCGACCTTCTGCCCCCCGACCCGGGAGCACGACGAGTCGAGCTGCAGCAGCGTCACCCTGAACTTGCCGTCACCCAGCACCACCTTGCCGCCGCCCTTCGAGATGAGCTTGAGCGAGGGCGCGAAGCGCCAGATGTTGCGCACCTTCTTGCCGCCCGAGGCCGCGTCGTACACCGCCATCAGGTCGTCCCCGTGGTCGACCAGCACCGACCTGGTACGGCTCACCCCGTACGCCTTGTCGGTCAGCCGGAACGCCTGGCGGTCCTTGCCGTACGACGTCTTGGCGAGTTTGCTGGCCGTGCGCGGCCGGAAGCGGGCGCCCACCACCGTCGGGACGTTGTGCGCCTCGGGGGAGAGCGTCCAATAGCGGTAGGAGCTCTTCTCGTAGGAGTGGAAGCCGCCGTCCATGAGGATGTCGCGGCCCTGCGCGTAATAGGTGACGCCCAGGTGGTCCTCGTGGCCGTGGAACTTCATGCCGGGGCCGAACCTGATCGAGTAGTACGCCGACTCGGGGTCGTCCCACTTCGTGCGGCCGAAGACGTACCCGGCCCTGTAGGTCTTGACCTCCTGCTTCGGCGTGCCCGTCTCCATCTTGGGCTCGGTCTCCGCGCTGCCGTCGCCGAGCGGGGCCATGTAGCCGTTGGGCATCGTGGCGTGGGCGATGAAGTCCTTCAGCGCCTCGGTCCGCCGGGAGATCTCGCCCGGCACCTTGCGCTTGCACGCCTTCATGTTCGTCATCGCGACCTGGAGGCGGCCGTAGACGTAGACGGCGTAGCGCGGCGCCTGCTCCATCAGCGCGCCCTGCGCGTCCACGTCGAGCTTCACGGTGCCGGTCAGGCGCTTGGCGGCCAGGTTCGCCCAGTCCTTGCGGCCGAAGCGGCAGCCGATGCCCATGAGCGCGATGTCCTGGTCGATGCCGTGGTTGTGGCCCTTCTTGTACAGCCGCGGGTTCGCCAGGAGCTTGGCGTGCACGGCCAGGCTGTCCTTGAGCCACTTCTCGTTCACGTGCCGGCTCAGGCAGAGCAGCGGCTGGGTGCGCAGCGAGACCGGGTGGTCCTTCCACACGTACGAGGGGGTGCCGCGGGCGCCGTACTTGTTGTGTGCCACCCAGTCCTTGGTGATCTCGACGGCGCGGTCGAGGTAGCGCTGCTCGCCGGTGTTCTCGTACTGGACGACGAGGGAACCCATCCAGCGCAGCGACTGGAAGACGTACTCCCATGAGCGGTTGCGGTACGGGCTCGCCGTCCACTTGATCTTCTTGCCCAGCTGGTACGCCGGCAGGCCGACCAGCGAGATCTCGCCCTTCATGACGTCCTCGGCGGTCGGCGTGGCGGGCAGCCAGTCGCCCTGGCACTCGGCCGTCCGAGTCACCTTGTCCTTCACGGTGTCCTTCACGGTGTCCTTCACCGTGTCCTTCACCGTCTCGGCGGCTTGGGCAGGGCCCGCCGAGGCTCCTAATGCGAGCGTGAGGGCAAGGGGTATCGCGAGCCGGCGCACGCCAGTTCCTTCCGGACAAAACGATGAGGGCGGGACATGCTTTCGAACCCACGATCATAGGGTCAAGCCGAATGCCCCATTTGTTAGCCGCCCGATGCTCCACCGGCATCGCCCGGCACGGCATGCTGGTGCATGTGAAACTCGACGACCTGGTGATACCCGACACGCCCGCCTGCCGGGGCGCGCTCGAAGTGGCCACCCGCTACCACTCGCCCTCTCTGCTCAACCACTCCATCCGGGCCTACCTGTGGGCGGCGGCGTACGCGCAGGACAACGGCATCGCCTTCGACGCGGAGCTGCTGTACGTGGCCGCCATGCTGCACGACATCGGCCTGGTCGCCGAGTACGACAGCCACACCGTCCCGTACGAGGAGGCCGGCGGCCACGTGGCCTGGGCGTTCTGCGCGGGGGCCGGCTGGTCGCCCGAGCGGCGCGACCGGGCCGCCGAGGTGATCGTCCGGCACATGTGGGACGAGGTACCCGTGGAGGAGGACCCTGAGGGGCACCTGCTCGAACTGTCCACCGGCATGGACATCTCGGGTCGCAACACCTCCGACATCCCCGCCCTCGTGCGGCAGGAGGTGCTGGAGCGCTATCCGCGGCTGGAGATCGCCAAGGAGTTCAGCGTGTGCGTCGCCGACCAGGGCGCCCGCAAGCCGTCCAGCTTCGCGGCCCGCTTCGTCCGCAACGGCATCGTCGACCGCATCATCCACAACCCGTTGGACGGCTGACCGCCCAGGCCCGCGCCACACGGAGCGGGCCTTCCCGCGGGGGTCTTCGTGAGGTGGCGCGGGCGCTAAGCCTTGGGGCCGGCGCTTTCGGCCACCTCGAAGGTCCACACCTCGGAGCCGGTCGCGGCCGGGCCGCCGTGGCCGTGCCCATGACCGTGGCCCTGTGCCTGGGCGGACGCCTGGGCGGACGCCTGGGCGGCGGGGCCGGTGGGGCGTTCGCCGGCGGCCTGGGCGTGGCCGCGCTGGAACGCCTCACCCTGCTGCCACTTCTCGAAGTCCTCCTCGCTGCGCCAGCGGGTGTAGACCAGGTAGCGCTCGGTCCCGTCCACAGGACGCAGCAGCTCGAACCACTCGAACCCGTCGGCAGCCTCCACCATCCCGGCGCGGCCGGCGAAGCGGCGTTCGAGCTCCTCGCGCATCTCGGCCGGCACGGTCAGCACGTTGATCTTCACGATGGACATCGCAGGACCCCTCTCGTCAGCGCACGTCACGGTGTGGCGCGGGTGAGGGCTCCAGGCTAACGCGGGCCACCGCCGGCACCCGGTCTCGGTCCAGCGCGTCGCGCATGTGCGGCAGCGCCACGGCCGACAGGTGCCGGCTCAGCTCGGCGATCGGCACCGACTCGTCGGCGACGACCCGCAGGCGTACCTCGGGCCTGGCGGGCGGGCCCACCAGGTTCGCGTCGGCGCTCAGCACGGCGGGGCTGGACGCCACGTCCGCCGCCACCGCCTGCGCCATCCCGCCCGCCGAGATCTCGGTGACGCCGCTGGGGCCGTCCTCGATGCGCAGCGTACGGTGGGTCTGCCTGCGACCCTGTACGAGCAGCCAGCGCACCGCCAGCACCGCCACGACCAGCGACGCCAGCGCGGCCAGCCACCACAGCGCCGGGCCGCCACGGGCGAAGAACCCCGTCACGTAGCCGTCCACGATCGGGGTCCGCGCCGGGGCCCAGTCCTGCGGGAACATGCCCAGCCCACGGGCCAGCGCCGCGCCGCCGAGCAGCGTCAGCACCAGCCCCACCAGGCCGAGGCCGAGCCGGTTGCCGCGCCGGGTCCGCGCGTTCATCGTCGCCCCCTGACCGCGACCCGGTAGGGATGAACCAGGTCGTATCCGGCGAGCCTGCTCAGCACGGCGCCGCGTACGTCCTGATCGACGTTCCCGCCGTACGTGGTGGGCGTGACCGCGAACGTCTGCCCGCGCAGCTTCCCCCGCGCCGACCGCACCCCAGGCACCTGCTCAGCCGCATGCGCCAGAGCCCGGGCCACGCTCCTGGGCCGCAGCCCGATGATCAGATCAGGGTCACCGCTGCGCACCGGCACCATCCGAGGCCGCCCCGGCACCAGCGCCAACAGCAGCAGCGCGACGCCGATCAACGTCACGACCGCCGCACCGAGCAGAGCCAGCGGATCCGACCAAGAGGTGGTGGACGCCCAGGCCAGCATCCTGTCGTACGGAATCCACCGCAACGGCCTGCCGACCAGCCCAGAGACGATCTCCAGCAACGCGAGCAGGCTGAGCACCGCGAGCAGCACCGCCACCACAATGGCGGGAACCCTCCGAGCCGGCCGGAACGCCCGCACCGCCGCCCGATCAGCGGCCTTCGACGGCGGCACCTCGACCCCCGCCCGATGCGCCCCCGCCGGCACGGCGCTTGACTCCCCATCGCCAAGGTGTCCCTGCTCGCTGGGCTGTCCGGAAATGTTGCCCTTTCCGGGTGGGTCGGGTGGGATGGCGCAGATCTCCGGGTCTGAGCCGCTCATGGCAGGTCACCGCCCAGGTCGGTCATCGTGATGTCGAGGCGGGTGACGTTCAGGCCGGTCTGGGCGGCGACGCGGCGGGTCACGTGCTCCCTGAGCCGGGCCGCCACCGCGTGCAGCGGCGCCGGGTAGGCGACGCTGACCGAGAGCCGCAGCGTGGTCTGTCCCTTGTGCACCTCGCCGCCGGACGGGCGCGCCCACGGCAGGGTACGGAGCTGCACGTCACGCACCTCGGGCACCTCCCTAGCCGCCAGGCAGGCGATCTTGGTGACCACCCGGTCGGAGATCTCCGTGCGCCCGCGCAGCTCGGGAGCCGGCGGGGGAGCGGGACGCTGCGCGGGAACGGTGGACAGTACGGTCATTTCCGCTTCACCGTCAGACCCGACAGGTTGATCTCGCCGGTCTCGATGATCCGGCCGACCAGGAACCCGATCGCGCCGAGCACCAGGACGAGCAGGAACGCGCCCAGCCCCCCGAACGCCCCCGCGAACCCGAGCGCGATGCCGACCGCCATGCCGACGAGCGGCGTCAACTGACTGTTGTTCATGTTCCCTCCACGACGATGTCGTCCACCCGCACGTGCACGGGACGGTCACCGGCCAGGTCCGCGACGGCCCGCCGCACCTCGTCGGCGGTCTCGGGCAGCGGTCTGCCGAGCGTGGCGACGATGGCGACCTCGACCGCCCGATCCCGCACCGACACGCCGACGAGCCGCTCGCCCGGCAGATACGTCGCCACCGTCCCGAACGACCCCCCGGACAACCGGACCACCCCGTCACAGGCACGAACCCGCTCCGCGAGGTCCCGCGCGACCTCCTCCTCACCGGCCCCAGGCGCCGCCCCCGCAGCCGCAGCGCCAGACGGGGAGGGAAGGTTCGTCCCGCCACTCCCCGCCGTCCCCACGGCACCGGAGGCCCCGGCCGGGTCCGGCGTGGAGCCGGCCGCGCCCGTAGGACCGGCCGTTCCCGCCGAGCCGGACGCGGGGTCGGCCGCGCCCGTGGAACCGGCCGTCCCGGCCGAGCCGGACGCGGGGTCGGCCGCGGGGTCGGCCGCGCCTGTGGGATCGGCCGTCCCTGGCGGGTCCGATGCCGAGCCGGGTGGGGACGGGGTCATCGGACGCGGGGTTCCTGGTCCGCGTCGCTGCCACGGTCCTGGGAGCGGTCGGTGTCTCTGCCTCGGTCCTGGTCGGGAAGGTGGACGTCGTCCACCCTGATGTTCACCTCCGTCACCTCGAGGCCGCACATCCGCTCGACGGCCCCGATCACGTTCTTGCGGACGGCCGCCGCCAGCTCGGGGATCGCGGTCCCGTACTCGGCGACCAGATCGAGGTCGACGGCCGCCTGGCGCTCGCCCACCTCGACCGACACGCCCTGGGAGACGTTCGGGTCCCCGCCGACCATCCCCCGTACGCTGCCGAACGCCCGTGCCGCGCCCGCACCCATGGCGTGCACGCCCGACACCTCCCGGGCGGCGAGCCCGGCGATCTTGGCGACGACCCCGTCGTCGATGCTCGTGGTGCCCTTCTCCGTGACCAGCGAGGTCGCGCCGCCCGGCACGCTCTCCTGCGTCCTGGCCCGCGGAACCGTCGCCGCGCCGCCGGCCGTACCCGGCCGGCCGGACATCGTGTCAGACACGATCCGTCACCCCCCACACAAGGTGTTATCTCTCATAAGGCGACATAACCCCCTCTGTACGACCGAAGCCTGATAAGACGGACTTGGGGCCTATAAATGGACAGTTCGTGACCCGTCGTGGGCAGCCGATCCCGAGGTGGGCGGACCCCGCCGGCGGCGGCGATAGCCTTGACGGGTGCGTATAGCGAGGTTCTCCACAGGCGAAGGCGTCTCGTTCGGCGTGGTCGAGGGCGGTCCCGGCGAGGAGTTCGTCTCCGCGATCTCCGGTCACCCGTTCGGTCAGGTGCAGTTCACCGGCGAGCGGTTCCCGCTGTCCCAGGTGAAACTGCTGGCCCCGATGCTGCCGAGCAAGGTGGTCGCCATCGGCAGAAACTACGCCGAGCACGCGGCCGAGCTGGGCAACGAGGTGCCGGAAGAGCCGCTCATCTTCATCAAGCCGTCCACCACGGTCATCGGCCACGGCGAGAACATCGCCTACCCCACGTCGCTGTCCGACCGCGTCGACTACGAAGGCGAGCTGGCCGTCGTCATCGGCCGCCTCTGCCGCGAGGTCCCGGTCGAGCGGGTCAAGGACGTCATCTTCGGCTACACCTGCGCCAACGACGTCACCGCCCGCGACCTGCAGAAGAAGGACGTGCAGTTCACCCGGGCCAAGGGGTTCGACACGTTCTGCCCGCTCGGGCCGTGGATCCAGACCGATCTCGACGCGAGCGACCTGGCGCTGACCACCACGGTCAACGGCGAGATCCGGCAGAGCGGCCGTACGAGCCAGCTCATCAACGACATCCCGGCGCTGGTCGCCTACGTCAGCGCGGTCATGACGCTGATCCCCGGCGACGTCATCCTGACCGGCACCCCGGCGGGCGTCGGCCCCCTCGAGATCGGCGACGAGGTCAGCGTCGGCATCGAAGGCATCGGCACACTCACGAACAAGGTGGTCTCCCGTGACTGAAGTACGGGTGCGGTTCGCCCCGTCCCCAACCGGCATGTTTCACGTGGGCGGCGCCCGCACCGCGCTGTTCAACTGGGCGCTGGCCGTGCAGTCGGGCGGCCGTTTCGTGCTGCGCATCGAGGACACCGACGCGTCGAGGAACCGCCCCGAGTGGACCGAGGGCATCATCTCCGCCCTCGACTGGATCGGCATCAACGGCACCAACCCCGTCTTCGAAGGCCCCTACTTCCAGTCGGCCTACGAGCCGCAGCACCGCGAGGCGGTGGCCAAGCTGCTGGCCGACGGCCGGGCCTACTACTGCGACTGCACCCGCGAGACGCTGGTCGCCCGCACCGGCTCCGAGCACCGCGGCTACGACGGCTTCTGCCGTGAGCGCGGCCTGACGCAGGGCGCCGTCCGCTTCCGCACGCCCGACGAGGGTGTCACGGTGGTGGCCGACCGCATCCGCGGCAACGTCGAGTTCCCCAACGAGGCGCAGGAAGACTTCGTCATCGCCCGCACCGACGGCTCGCCCCTCTACGTGCTGGCCAACGCGGTCGACGACATCACCCAGAACATCACCCACGTCGTACGCGGCGAGGAGCACCTCGGCAACGCCGCCAAGCAGATGCTGCTCTGGCCCGCCCTGGGCGCCAACCCGCCGGTCTGGGCCCACCTGCCGGTCATCGTCAACGAGCAGCGGAAAAAGCTGTCCAAGCGCCGCGACAAGGTCGCCCTGGAGAGCTACCGCGACGAGGGCTACCTCGCCGAGGCGATGGTCAACTACCTCATGCTGCTCGGCTGGGGCCCCGGCGAAGACCGCGAGATCATGCCGTGGTCGGAGATGGCCCCGCTGTTCCGGCTGGAGGACGTCAACTCCGCCAGCGCGTTCTTCGACGAGAAGAAGCTGCGCGCGTTCAACGGCGAGTACATCCGGGCGCTGCCGCTGGAGACGTTCGAGGAGCGCTGCGCCCCCTACCTCGACCCGTCGTGGGACCGCGAGCTGTTCAGCAAGGTCGCCGGGCTGGCCCAGACCCGCATCGCGGTGCTGTCGGAGATCCGGCAGAACGTCGACTTCCTCTTCCTCGACGAGCCCGTCTTCGACCAGGCGTCGTGGGACAAGGCGATGAAGAACGCCCCTGAAGAGATCCTCACCGGCTACCTCGACCGCCTCGAGAGCGTGAGCTGGGACCCCGAGTCGCTCAAGCAGGCGCTCGAAGAGGTCGGCACGGCCCACGGGCTCAAGCTGGGCAAGGCGCAGGCCCCGGTCCGGGTGGCCGTCACCGGCCGTACGGTCGGACTTCCGCTGTTCGAGTCGATCGAGGTGCTGGGCCGCGAGCGCACGCAGGAGCGCCTGCGCGCCGCCCTGGCCCGCCTGCGCGGCTGAGGGCTTTGAGCGCAGGCCGCTCACGCGGCTGAACGTCACCGCCGCCCGGGTCGAAGCGACCCGGGCGGCGGTTTCGCATGCGCGACGTCGGACGAGGCCGTGTCAGACGAGGCCGTGTCAGACGAGGCCGTGTCAGACGAGGCCGCGGCGGGCCAGCAGCGGCCCGATGCCGGCCTCGCGCCCCCTGAAGTTCCTGAACGCCGTCAGCGGGTCGATGCTGCCGCCCCGCGACAGCAGCTCACGGCGGAAGTGGTCACCGTTCGCCCTGGTGAGCCCGCCGTTCTCCTTGAACCACTCCACGCTCTCCGCGTCCAGCACCTCGCTCCAGATGTAGGAGTAATAGCCGGCCGCGTAGCCGCCCGAGAAGATGTGCGCGAAGTAGTTGGTCCGGTAACGCGGCCGGACCAGCGGGAACGCGATCCCCGCCGCCTCCAGCGCGGCGGCCTCGAACGCCTCAGGGTCGTCCACGGTCTCGCCGGGCGCCAGCTTGTGCCAGGCCCAGTCGAGCAGCGTGGCGGCCAGATATTCGACGGTCTGGAAGCCCTGGTTGAACTTCTCGGCCGCCTCCAGCTTCGCCACCAGCTCCGCCGGCATCGGCTCGCCCGTCTCGTAGTGCTTGGCGTAGTTGGCCAGCACCTCGGGCCAGGTCACCCACATCTCGTTGACCTGCGACGGATACTCCACGAAGTCACGCGGCACACTCGTGCCCGACACGCGGGGAAAGCGCACCTGCGAGAACAACCCGTGCAGCGCGTGGCCGAACTCGTGGAAGGCGGTGCTGACCTCGTCGTACGTCAGCAGCGTCGGCCCAGAGGCCGGCTTGGTGACGTTGAGGTTGTTGATGACGACCGGCTTCAGCCCGAACAGGAACGACTGGTCGACCAGGTTGTTCATCCACGCGCCGCCACGCTTGTTCGGCCGCGCGTACGGGTCGAGCACGAACAGCCCGAGCGGGCCGCCGTCCTCGTCCGACACCTCGAACACGCTCACGTCCTCGTGGTAGCCGCCCAGGTCGGGCCGCTCGGCGAAGGTGATGCCGTACAGCTTGGTCGCCGCGAAGAACACGCCGTCGCGGTAGACCCTGTTGAGCTCGAAGTACGGCCGCATGGCCGCGCCGTCGAACTCGTAGCGCGCCTGGCGCACCTTCTCGGAGTAGTAGGGCCAGTCCCACGGCTCGATCGGGAAGCCGGCCTGCTCCGCCAGCGCCTCGGCCTCCTTCTTCGCGTTGCGCACGGCGGGGCCGACGAGCTGGCCGAGCATCTCCTCGACCGCCTCGACGGTCTTGGCGGTCTGGTCGGCCACCGTGTACGCGGCGTGCGTCGGGAACCCGAGCAGCTGCGCCCGCTCCGCCCGCAGTGCCGCCATCCTGGCCGCCAGCTTGAAGTTGCCGGGGGCGCGGCCGACGCTCAGCTCGTACAGGCGGCGGCGCACGTCACGGTCGGTCAGCTGGGACAGGCTCGGCTGGGCGGTGAAGTTCAGCAGCGGCAGGACGTACGTGCCGTCGTCCTGGCGCAGCGACGCGATCTTGGCCTCGTCGAACCCGTCGAGCTCCTTCGGGTCCGTCACGACCAGCGCCGACTCCGTGGTCGCCTTGAGCAGGCTCTGCGCGAACTCGGTGGACAGCCGCGACAGCTCCTCGTTGAGCGCGCGCAGGCGCTCCTGCTCGGGCTCGGACAGGTCGGCGCCGGCCCTGATGAAGTCTTGGCGGTATTTCTCCAGCAGCCACGACTCCTCGGGGTCCTCCGTGGCGACCTGCTTGATGCGGGCCCACAGCGGCCGGTTCAGCCGGATGGCGTCACTGTGCCGGGTCAGTTGCGGGGAGATCTGCTTCTCGATCTCCATGATGCCGTCCGTGGTGTTGGACGCGGCGACGCTGAAGAAGACCGTGGCCGAACGGTCGAGGATCCTGCCCGACCGTTCGAGAGCGGCGATCGTGTTGTCGAACGTCGGCGGCTCGCTGCTGCCGGCGATGGCTTCGACCTCCGCGAGCTGCTCGGCCATGCCGCGCTCGAACGCGGGCAGGTAGTGCTCTTCCCGGATCGCGGCGAAGGGCGGCAGCTCGTACGGCAGATCGCTAGGGGCGAAGAACGGATTCTCGGCCAACGCTTGGGCTCCTCCACGTGGTGTTTTGTCCCCTTCAGCTTGGCACGGACGGGGACCCGGTGGGAGCAGTGGAGGAGGGCCGGGACATTCGTTTTGGTCTTAGCCCCGGAGCTGGGCTATTCTTTCGGACGTCGCCAAAGCGCGCTCCGCGAGGAGATCGCAGCGGTGGGGTATGGTGTAATTGGCAGCACGACTGATTCTGGTTCAGTTAGTCTAGGTTCGAGTCCTGGTACCCCAGCATATGAACGGATGTCTCCCTGGTGAGGCGTCCGTTTTTTTCATTTCGCCAGCCGATGCAGAATTTCCGAGATCTCCTTGTACGCCCGAGCCGTCGGCGCGTGCGCGGCGGCCACCGAGAAAACCTCGAACCGGTTGCCCGGCGTGGCCGCGTCCGCCTCCCTGATCATCCGGTCCTGCAGCGCGAGCGGGATCATCCGGTCCTTCGTGTGCCTGATGTACACCCGGCGCACCCTGCCCCACCGCTCCTTGCGGCCCCGGGCGTCGGCGGACGACACCTGCATGCTCTCGTCCGGCAGCAGGGCGTTCAGCAGGGCCAGGAACTCGCCCTCGGTGCCGTCCGCCATGAACGTCTTCCTGGCCGCGGCCAGGAACTCCGGGTCGTTGGTGCGCCAGTTGACGCGCAGCGCCCCGATCACCGCGGGGTCGGCCACGATGCCGCTCACCAGGCTGCCCGCCAGGCTGGTCTTCCCCTCAGGGGTGGCGACGTAGTCGTTGGGGGAGCGCAGGCGGGTGCAGCAGTACGCGGCGTCGTACACGAGGGTGTCGATCAGGTGCGGCACCGCGTCGGCCACCTTCGTGATCGTCGCGCCGCCCAGGCTGCCGCCCACCAGGATCACCGGCCCGTGCTCCGCCACCTGGCGCACCACCTTGACCGTCGCCTCCACGTAGTCGTCGAGCGTCACCCCGGCGACCGGCGACTTGAGCGTGGCCAGCGCCGCCAGGTCCTGCGGCGCCTGGTAGGCGCGGACGAACTGCTCCTCGGGGCCGTGCCCCGGCAGCCCCACCCCGATGGAGCGGTGCCCGCGCAACGTCAGCTCGGGGTCGGCCGTGGCCACCCCGTTCGAGCCGGAGACGAAGACGTACGTGGTGACGTCCTTCCTGGGTTTGACCACCGCCGTGGAGGCGAGGGCGCCGGCACCGGCGGCGGCGAGCTGAAGAGCGGTTCTGCGGGTCGTGTTCATGCCTTCGATGCTCGCGCCGGCGCCGGTGTCCCCACATCGCCCACCCGGCCCGAGAACCGGTGGACGCCGGCCATCAACCGATCGGTCGATGCCATGCCAAGCTCAACCCCTTGACCTCCTCCCCCTCGTGAACGAGGGAGATTCCCACGGTCGCCCGTGAGGCTTCCTGCTTCACCGCCGGTCGCCCGCCCGAGAAAGGAACTCTCGTTGAGGTCTTACACCAGCTCCACAGGC